>DATBYX010000526.1:0-3535 GCA_036513475.1 Xanthobacteraceae bacterium
GGGCAGGCCGCGGAAGCGGACGTTCGGCAGGTAATAGCAATTGTCCGCGTGACATAAGGCGCGCGTGAGCACGGCCGGCGTGTGGTCGGCGACATTGCCGCCATTGGCCGCGAGAATGAGATCGAGCGCGAGGATGCGCCCCGCACCATCGAAGCCGACGTCATATCGGATGAGGAATGGATGGCGCTTGCCGGTCGCGCGCATGTCGTCGTCGCGCGGCAGGCGCAGCTTCACCGGCCGCTGCGCCTTCCAGGCGAGCACGGCCGCGATGCCGGCGATGATGGTTGCCTGGCTCTCCTTCCCGCCGAAGGCTCCGCCCATCCGCCGCACCTCGACGGTGACCGCACTGAAAGGGAGCCCGAGGAGATGCGCGACCCCATGCTGCACTTCGGTGGGATGCTGGGTCGAGCTCCACACGTGCATCTCTCCCGCTTCGCCGGGAGTGGCGAGCGCAATCTGGCCTTCGAGATAGAAATGATCCTGGCCGCCGCAGCGCAGCTCACCGGAGAGCCGATGCGGCGCTGCGTTGAGTGCAGGCTCGACCTCTCCACGAATCATGAGCGCAGGGGGGGAGACGAAGCTTTCCCGCGCGATCGCCTCGTCGATCAAAAGGATGCAGGGGAGCGGCTCATAGTCGATCCGCACCAGCTTTGCCGCCGCGCGCGCCTGATCAAGCGTCGTCGCGGCAATGGCAGCGACCGGCTGCCCCTCGTATTCGACGATATCAGCGGCAAGGGCGGGCTCATTGCTGCGAATGGGAGCAATGTCGTTCTTCCCTGGAATATCGCCGGCGGCAATCGCCGCGACTACGCCAGGGGCGGCGAGCGCATGCGAGAGGTCGAGCTGCCGAATGCGCGCATGCGGGCATGTGCTCAACACGAGGGCTGCTTCGAGCGTGCCGGGAACGGTGGGGACGTCGTCCAGATAGCGCGCCGCGCCGGTCACATGGCCGGCGGCGCTGTCATGCCGGACCGCGGCATGCACTCCACCACGAATGCGTACGAGTGGCTCGTTCACAGCGCCTCCAGGCGGAGCGGAATGCGCGATGATGCCTCCCATTGGAAACGGCGCAGGAGATTGGCGGCAGCGCGGAGGCGATAGGCGGCGCCGCCACGGTGATCCGTGATCGGCGTGAAGTCACGCGCGACGGCGGCATCGATGTGGGTCAGGCTCTCCTGGGTCCATGGCTTGCCGTTGACGACGGACTCGACAGTGGCCGCGCGCATGGCCCGGGGTGCCATTCCGCCGTAGGCGGCGCGGAACCGGGATACGGCTCCGTCGCGCCGTTCCAAGGAAAAGGCGGCGATCACGGTGGCAATGTCCTGGTCGAATCGCTTCGACAATTTGTACGCGGCAAACTGCTGGTCGTCTTGCAGGAATGGAATGCGAATGGCCCTGATGACCTCACCCGGCAAAAGGGCGGTCTGACGATATCCTGTGATGAAGGATTCGACCGGCATGCTCCGCTCGCCGCTGCTTGAAGCGAGTATCACATCCGCGCCGAGCGCAATCAGGCAGGGGAGGGTATCGCCGATGGGAGATGCGGTCGCGAGATTGCCCGCGACGGTTCCGAGATTGCGGATCTGCCGCGAGCCGATGCGCCGCACGAGCGCGGAGAATGACGGAAAATACCGATCGAGGAAGGCAAGCGCCTCGGTATAGGTCACCGCGCCTCCGAGCTCGAGCGCGCCGGCCGAGGTCCGGATTTCGCGGAGCTCCTGTACAGCCTCGACGGCAATGACCGCAGGAATAGACTCGCGACCCTTGCTGACGCGCAATCCCAGATCGGTACCGCCGGCAAGCAGGAGCGCATCGGGGAACCGCGCCCGCGCAGCGAACAGCTCGTGCAGCGAGCGCGGTCGCACAAAAATCTGCTCTCCCACCAGGTACTCTTTGCACGCTGGCAACCCCGCGAGCGCGTCTCGCGTCAGCGGTTTTTGGGCCATGAAACGGTCATCCGGGCCCGCGGCAACGCGCCGGCACGCCTCGACGATGGAACGGTATCCCGTGCAGCGGCAGAGATTGCCCGCAAGCGCCTCATGAATGATGGCCTCCTGCGCCGGCTCTTCGCCGTGATGAAAGGCAAACATCGCCATGACGAAACCTGGCGTGCAGAAGCCGCACTGGGTGGCGTCGGTGTCAACCATCGCCCGCTGCACGGGATGAAGCTCCCCGGAAGGGCTGGCGAGCCCCTCGACTGTCAGGACAGCACAGTGGTCGATCTGCGGCAGCATCATCAAACAGGAGTTGACGGCCTGGTAGTGCAAATCTCCTTCCCTCAGCCGGCCGAGAACGATGGTGCATGCGCCGCAATCTCCCTCGGCACAGCCTTCCTTGGTGCCGGTGAGGCGTGCACACTCGCGCAGGAAGTCGAGCACCGTCATGGTGGGCGGCGCGTCGTTCTCGGTCCACCGCTTCCCGTTCAACAGGAAATGCAGAGGCGGCATTTTCGCGTGCTCAATAGGTTGGCAGTGCTTCTTTCTGGTAGCCCGCATGAGCGCAGCGATATGCGGGTCCATCGCTCCCCGGATATCGCTTCGCTCATCCGGGCTACATAAGGGATGAGGAATGCCTCAACATTCGCCGGCATATAGCTTTTTCCCTTTTTTTGCGCTCTATCGGCGCCGAGCCCTTGGCATACATGTGATGCTGCGGCAACATTGCAATCGGCAGATAACGAGCATGCAATCCTCATGCCTTGATCGCAATTCGAATAGGCACTTGCCCTCGTAGGCTATCCGTCACATGTCGATCAAAAACGTCCGTTCGGGCAGAGAAAAATCATGAAACATCGAGGTGACAGGATGAGAGCTCCCGCGCGCAGGCTGCGAACCATTGCCGCACTTGGAACGCTTATGGCGCTGGTTGCGGCACTGCCGGGGCAGCATGCCGTCGCGCAAACCCCGGAAAAGATAACCATACGCTTCACCTGGAAGCTCAAGGGCGAATATGCGCCGCTGTTTGTCGCGTTGGACAAGGGCTATTACCGGGCCGAAGGTCTGGAGGTGGAGCTGGCCGAAGGATCGGGCGCGCAGACGGTCCTTAAGTTGCTCGCCAGCGGAAATGAAAAATTTGGCTACGGGCCCGCGGTTTCTGCCGCCCAGGCGGTGAGCCAGAGTCTGCCGGTCAGAGTCGTCGCCCTTTATCAGACCAAAGCGCCCATGGGGGTGATCTCCTTTCCCGACGTGCCGCTCAAGTCCCCCAAGGATCTTGAGGGCAAGCGGCTCGCCATGTCGGTGGGCGAGACCTTCGGAGATATGCTTGGGCCGTTCACCCGGATCAATCACGTGGATATCAACAAGATCCAGCAGATCCAGATGGATGCCTCGGCGCGGAGCAGTCAGTTCCTGACCCGCAAGATCGACGTGATGTCGGTTTATCTCAGCAACGAGCTCCCGCAGATCGAGAAGCGCGCCGGCGTCAAGTTCAATGTACTGCGCGTGTCCGAGTTCGGCCTCAACCTTCTGGGCGCTTCCATGATCGTCAGCAACGCCTTCGCCGACCAGAGCGCGGAGACGGTCAGGAAGGTTCTGCG
>DATBYX010000527.1:0-37637 GCA_036513475.1 Xanthobacteraceae bacterium
CTGCATGTCGCTTGATAGGGGACGTGCCGCCGTTCAAGCCTGCGCCAGCGGGTTGCCCATTTTTGTACGCAGCGCGCGGAAAACTGCCTCGGGGGTGAGGGGTAGCTCGGTGAGCCGCACGCCAACGGCATCATCAATGGCGTTCGCGATCGCCGGGGAAAGGCAGAGCGTCGCGGATTCACCTGCACCCTTGGCGCCGAACGGACCATTGTGCTGATAGGCGTCGATGGCTTCATTCACCATGATGCGAGGGACGTCCAAGATGCCGGGAATCTTGTAGTCGGCGAGCGATGCGTTCGTAACCTGTCCGCCGTCGAGCTGCATGTTCTCGAACATGGTGAAGCCGAGTTGCATGATCGAAGCGCCGGAAATTTGCGTCTCCACGATGCGCGGATTGATCTGCTTGCCGCAGTCGATGACATTGACCACCTTTGCTACCCGCACGTGCCCGGTCTCGGTATCGACCTCAACCTCCGCACCTGCCCCGCCCACCATCCAGAACGGCGTGATGTTTGTGCTTTGCCCGGTACCGGCCGCAGCGGGCGTATAGTCGGGCTTGTAGGTGCCGCTGCCGACGATGTTGCCGGCCTGCATTCCATACTTTTTCTTGAAGAGGTCGGCGATCGAGATGTTGCTGCCCTCCGGCTCTCCCACCTCGCGTGCCAGCGCCCGCAGCTTGCTGCACACCTCCTCGGCTGCGAGCCGCACGGCATGTCCCATGTGAAATAGCGAGCGGGAGCCAAGCGTGCCCATGTCATACGGAGTGACGTCGGTGTCGCGTTGGACCACCTTCACCGTCTCGGCGGAAATGTTGAGGAGCTCCGCCACCATCTGCGCCATTCCCGTGTCGGAGCCTTGTCCCATGTCTATCGTGCCGCAATAGAGAGTGACGCTGCCATCGGCCGCTACATTGAGCATGGCAACAGAAGTCGTGGGCGAGATCGCGGCCTTCAGCGCGATGGCGAGACCCCTCCCTCGGCGCACACTCCCTTTTCCGCGGTCGAATGAGTCCTGCCAGCGCATCCGTTCACATACGTGGTCGAGCACAGCCTCGATCGGGGCATCCTTCAAAATGGTGCCGCTTGCGTGCGGACGGCCTTCGCGCAGGAGGTTCTTGCGTCGGAAGGCGATCGGATCGAGCTTGAGCACGCTTGCCACCATATCGGTGTGGCTCTCGTAGGCCCACGCGAGCTGCGGCAGACCGAAACCGCGCAGCGCGCCGGACGGTGTCGTGTGGGTATAGAGCGCGTATGAATCGATCCACACGTTCTCGATATCGTACGGCCCGGCTGCCACAAATCCCGATTTTTGCGTAACCCGCGGGCCGATATCGGCGTAGGCGCCGCCGTTCCAGAAGACCTCGCATCTGCGCGCCGTGATGCGTTTGTCCTTATCCAGAGCCGTCTTGATGCGCAGCGTGCTTGGATGTTTGGTGATCTGATAGAATTGCTCTTCCATGGTCACGGCGATCTTTACCGGTCGGCGGGCAAGCAATGAGAGCGCCGTGACCAGGGCCTCGAGCTTGATATAGATTTTTGAGCCGTAACCTCCGCCGACGAACGGCACCTTGATGCGCACGCGGTTTTCCGAGCACTGGAGCAGTCGCGCAATCTCCGTCCGGAGAAACGACGGGCCCTGCGAGCTGGTGTAGATCGTGACGCCCGAGTCCCGTGCATCCGCGATCGATGCGAAGGGCTCAAGCGCGAGGTGCAGGCATTTCTGGGTGCGAAAGGTATGCTCGAAAATGTGAGCGGCCGATGCAAAGGCCTGCTCCACATCGCCACGCCGCAGACTGGCATCGAGGGCGAGATTGGTTCCCTTTCGTCCCTTGAGGTGCTTGAGGTCTGCGAAACTTCCGGCCGGCCGGAGCTCGTCATGGACGGTCACCGGCGACGTCAACGCCTCCACTTCGTCGTAGACGGCGGGCAGCTCGTCATATTGAGCGCGAATCTCATGGGTGGCTGCTTCGGCAATATGGGGGTCGTAGGCGAGCACGACGGCAACCGGCTCACCCACAAAACGGACCTTGTCGATCGCAAGGATCGGCTGGTCATGGAATGCCGGGCCATAATAGGGGTCGGGAATGATCTTGCGGATGTCCTCGCCGGTGATGACGCTGTGAACACCCGGAATTTTTTTTGCTGCAGCTGTGTGGATCGACTTGATGCGGCCGTGCGCGACGGTGCTGCGAAAGATCTTGCCGACCAGCATGCCTGGCACCCGCATGGTATGGGTGTATTCCGCCCTGCCGGTGACCTTCTCGCGGGCCTCGAGCCGCGGCAGTGAGCGGCCGATTTGTCGGCCTGCCATTGTGGTTGCTTCCACTGACATGCTGCTCGTCTCCTTCCCACCGAGGTCTGCGCGGATGCCCTTCAGCAAGGGCGCCAGTGGGGGATAGCATTTTCGGCTGCCCCGCTGCAGCATCTTTAGCCAGGCAATAGCCGAACTGAATTTCGGATCTCGTCGGCCCATGGTGACAAGGGGTTGCGAGCCTGCGCACCCCCGAGTCACGCTCTGGCTTTGATGCAGGAAATGCCGAGCCCCGCCAAGGCTTGGCGTGTGGCAAAAATAGACCCGTTGACGTCGATGCCGCGAGAGGCATCTTCCACGACGGCCACACTGAAGCCCTCACGCTTTGCATCCTCGGCCGAGAAGCGCACGCAAAAATCGAAAGCCAGCCCGGCAATGAACACCCGCTGCAATCCGCGTTCGCGCAAGTATCCTGCAAGACCGGTGTGGGTATTGTGGTCATTCTCGTAGAATGCCGAATAGGAATCTACCTCGCGATGATAGCCCTTGCGCAAAATGAGCTCGGCCTGAGTGATGTTCAATTCTTTTCGGAACTGGGCTCCTGGCGTGCCCTGGACACAATGGTCGGGCCATAGGATTTGGGGACCGTAGGCAAGCTCAACAGTGTCATACGGGCTGCGGCCGGGATGGCTGGATGCGAAAGAACTGTGGCCCGCCGGATGCCAGTCCTGCGTCAACACGACATGCTCGAATTGCGTGGCCAGCCGGTTGAGCGCAGGCACGACTTCTTCGCCGCCCGGCACCGCGAGCTTTCCGCCGGAGCAGAAGTCATTCTGGACATCGACCACCAACAGGACATCGCGAGGGCCGATAGGCCCATGCTCGATCATGCCGCGCCCTGCGAGCGCATCAGCTATTCAGCGAAGGTGGCGAGCTTGTGTGCGAGCGAGTTGCCTCGGAGCTTCTCAAGCGCCTTTGCCTCGATTTGCCGAATGCGTTCGCGGGTGACTCCGAAGACCTGCCCGACCTCTTCCAGCGTATGATCCCTCGAATCGCCAATTCCGAAGCGCATGCGCAGGATCCGCTGCTCTCGCGGCGTCAACTCCGCGAGGGCTTCGGTGACTGATCGCGCAAGGGCACTCGCTTCAGCCGCTGCTTGGGGGTCCACCGTGTTCTTGGCTTCGATCAAGTCGCCAAGCGTCGCGTCGCCGTCCTCGCCAATGGGAAGATCGAGCGAGGTAGGTTCCTGCACAAGCGAAAGCACCTGCTCGACGCGCGAGACAGGCATGCCGGTTCGCGCAGCGATCTCGGCAGGTCCTGCTTCCCTCCCTTGCTGCTGGGAGAACTTGCGCCGCTCGCGCAGAACCTTGGTCGCAGTTTCCGTCATGTGGACGGGGATGCGGATCGTGCGTCCCTGGTCGGCAATAGCACGGGCGATTGACTGACGGATCCACCACACGGCGTAGGTGGAGACTTTCACGCCGCGGCGATGATTGAACTTTTCGACCGCGTGCATGAGCCCCATGTTACCCTCCTGGATCAGATCCAGAAGCTCGAGCGAGCTGTTGCGGCGGTACTTCTTGGCAATTGCCACCACCAACCGCAGATGCGCCTTCACCATCTCTTCACGCGCGCGTATCAGTGCACGACGCGTCCGGCCCACTTCCGCCGCCGCGGCACGCACGCCCGCAACGGGCAAGCCGATGCGCTGTGCGACCGAAAGCAGCTCGCGATGAAATGCCTTGAGCTCCTCGGAGCACTGCTTCGCAAAGGCGCGCCATGCTCGGGTCGGGCGCGCAAATGCGTGCTCGATCCATTGGACATCCAGCTCATGACCAAGATAATGCTGGAGCAGTTCCCGCCTTGCCACACCGCAACGTCCGGCGAGCTTCACTATTTCCTGATCAATCTCATGAACGATCCGCTGCTCGCGTTCGAGACTCTCGACCAGCTCCGAAATTCGGTCGGGATGCAGCCAAAGGTTGCTCATCTTGCTCCTGAAGCTCGAGAGCAACTCCTGCATTCGCGCTCGATCCCGCTTGGAAAGATCTTTCGCGCGCTGAGCGGCATTGATCTGTTTTCGGCTTAGGGTGCCGATTTCGGACGCGACGCCCGAGATATCTGCCAGAGTCGCACCGAGCTCGCGATGCAACCTCGCCTCCCGTTGGGCAGCCGCGTCGGGATCATCCTCCTCGGGCGGTGTTGGAACGCCCGGAGATATCATCACTCCCTCAACTTCGGCGTCTCCCTGGTGCATCGAAACATCGACGAGAGAGCCTAGCCGCAAGTTCCCTGCAGCCAACTCCCGCCCCCAACGCTCGATCTGCGCGATGAGCATGGGAACACCGCAAAGGGATTGCTGAACGCTCAGCTGCGCGGCCTCGATCCTTTTGGCCAACGCGAGCTCCTGCTCACGCGAAAGCAGTTCCGCGTTGCCCATCTGGCGAAAATAGGTGTCGATGAGATCGCGGGAAAAATTGGCTTCACGAACGCCGACCGGTGCGGCAATACCGTCCTTCACACCGTCAGTGCCGCCCGTTTCGGTCGCGATCTTCGGACTTGCGGCCGCCACAGCGCTCTCATCCTGTTCCTCGGCAGGATCAGGTTCTTCCCCCGACGGGACGATATGCGCATCCAGTTCGCCGAACTGGATAAGTTCGTCCCGGCGCGCAAGCGGCGATTGTGGGCGCTGTTCTTCGAACAGCCCATCCATGTCGTGAGCCATCTACTCTCTAGTCCTCCAACTTGCGTCGAACCCATCTGCCGAATGCACCGAAATTGATGCAAAGAGCAGCAGCCTCTGCGAGAGTGCTCACCTTGTTGCCCCGGACGTGGAGCCGCTCGGGCGGCGCCGGTCAACAAATTGCAGGGATTTCAACGCATTAGGCCGACGCGATCGGCACGACCGCGCCGGCTCCACGCCGCCAAAATGGGGCGCAAACGAGGGAAATTCAAGCATTTTTTATGCTCCCCCCAATCGGCCTTCGACGGGCCGTTGCTCAGCAGTTCCAAGCCATGGCCATCGCGCCGCCAGCGCCTTTCACCTCCCAAGCCCTGCGGAAGGCGGCTGGGGGCGTCGATTTGACGCTACATCCCGAAGCCGACTGAGCGAGAACCCGACGCTTTCAAGTTGCGGAAGCGTGCGAGCGCCCACAGCGGGAAGAATTCGGAGTACCCATGGTAGCGCAGGTAGAACACACGCGGAAACCCGGTCGCGGTGTAGCGCGGCTCGTGCCAGAAACCGTCCTTGTCCTGCAGTTGTATGAGGTAATCTATGCCGCGTTGCACCACCGGATGCTCGACTTGGCCCGCTGCCATGAGGCCCAGTAAGGCCCAGGCGGTCTGGGAGGCCGTGCTCGGCGCGCGCTCATAGCCGCGATAGTCGAGCTTGTAGCTTGCGGCGTCTTCACCCCAGCCGCCATCGAGGTTCTGAATGGAAAGGAGCCAGGCGACCGCTTTGACGAATTCGGGCGCTGAGGCACCGATTCCAGCGGCATTCAGCGCACACAATACCGACCAAGTGCCGTAGATGTAGTTCATCCCCCAGCGCCCATACCAACTGCCATCCGCCTTTTGCGTTCTGCGCAGATAATCAAGGGCGCACTGCACCGCGGGGCTCTTTTTTTCAGATCCGCTGATCTGCATCAGCATGGAGACGCAGCGCGCGGTCACATCTTCGGTGGGAGGGTCGAGTAGGGCGCCATGATCGGCGAATGGGATGTTGTTGAGGTAATAATGCGCGTTGTCCGCATCGAATGCTCCCCACCCACCATTGCGACTCTGCATTCCCACAATCCATTCTCGCGCCCGCTCGATCGGAACGCGGAACTCGCTTGCCGCTGCCCGATCCATTGCCATCACCACAACCGCGGTGTCGTCGACATCGGGGTAGTACGGATTGGCGTACTGAAAGGCCCAGCCGCCGGGCCGGACATCAGGCCGGCATGTCGCCCAATCACCTCGGAGGTCGATGACCTGCTTGGATGCGAGCCACTGAAGCGCTTGCCGGATCGGCCCGCGGACGCGCTGCTCCCCAACCTCGAGCAAGGCGTGGCAGGTCAGCGCAGTGTCCCAGATCGGTGATACACAGGGCTGGCAGTACGCTTCATCCGCGTGCACCACGAGGAGCTTCTCGATTGATCTGCGGGCCAATGCCCGCTGCGGATGCGTGTCGGGAAACCCGAGGGCGTCGAACATCATGACGCTGTTCGCTATTGCAGGGAAAATCCCTCCAAGCCCATCCTCCCCATTGAGCCGCTCGATGACCCATGTGATTGCGCGATTTATCGCGCGCTGCCGCCATCGCACGGGAAGCGCTGGTTCGATGGCGTGCAGCACGAGATCGATGAGACGAAAGAACCAGAACCATAGCGCGCTTTGCTGTGGCGCCTTTGGCACGCTGCCCACCGCTGCAGGCGGCTCAAGGAAAAGCTCGTCGATGGTCACTCGCCGGGGATTGCGTGCCTTGGGTTTGAGCGCCTGCAGAACCAGCAACGGGACGATCACCGTGCGGCTCCAATAGGAGACCTTGTCGAGATGGAATGGAAACCACCTCGGCAGCAACATGATCTCGACCGGCATGATCGGGACCGCGCGCCAGGAAATGAACCCGAAGAGTGCCAGCATCACGCGCGTGAAGACGTTGCACCGGGAAGCGCCACCGCGCGCCCGGATGGCGTCGCGCGCACGCAGCATTGTGGGTGCCTCGGGAGTCTCATCGGTCATTTTGAGGGCAAAATACGCCTTGACGCTCGCGCTCATATCGAAGGCGCCGTCGCGGAATAAAGGCCAGCCGCCATGATCGCCTTGGATACGGCGCAGGTAGGCCGCTATCTTCGATTCGAGCTCAGAATCCCGCGGTTCGCCCAGATAGTGCCGCAACAGAACGTATTCCGCCGGAATCGTAGCGTCCGCTTCGAGCTCGAAAACCCAATGACCATCGGGATGTTGCAACGCAAGGAGTGCCGACGTTGCCGCATGGATGCTGGGGTCGAGACCCTGCGGGGAAAATTGCTGCAAAGATGCGCACCTCTCGGAAACGACTCCGATCACAATCGCCCCGCGAGATCTGCCGAGCGGTTTCCGGACCGCACAGCTCCTTCAATTGTCGCCGGTAGTCCCGTATCAGTCCAATCGCCTGCGAGGAAAAGATTGCTCCAGGCGGTTGCGCTGCCCGGGCGCTTGGCATTCTGGGCCGGCGTCGCCGCAAAGGTCGCGCGGCGCTCGCGCACGATTTGCCACGGCGGCATGGCATTGGGAAGTCCCGCGACGATTGCGACCTCCTCCCAGATTTTCCTGGCCAGAGTTTCCCGCGGCGTATCAAGCAATCGGTCCGCAGCGCTGATGGTCACCGATACTCTGTGCTTGAAGCTGAAGAGCCACTCCACCGTTCCGTTGACGACGCCGACAATCGGCGCAAGCGACGGGGGAGGATCGATCCTGAAATGCGCGTTGACGATAGCGCGGAACTCATTTGGACTCACAAGGGCCGGAACGAGCTCAGAGGCGACTAGGGGCGGCACGGCCAGGATGACGCGGTCACCGTCGCCGACGCCTATTCTTTCCTCGCCGAAGTCGAGAGCTATCACCCTGTCCTTGCTGAAGTCGAGACCGCGCAGGCGATGCCCGAACACGACAGGCACGTCGCGGGCACGCAGGAACCGCATCGCGGGCTCCACGAAGGTATTTCCCAAACCGTCATGCGCAATGAGCGGCCGGCAAGCCTTGCCCCCACGCCCCAGGGTGGCCCGGGTCACAGCTGCCGCAAGCCGCACGCTCGCTTCGTGCGGCGCCGTGTTGAGCGCCGCCAACCAAAGCGGACGCGCGAGGCGCTCATAGAGCAGACCTGCGCATTCTATCGTTTGGCAGATTGTCTTGTCTTCGATCGCCCACAGCAGTCGGACAAGCGCCAAGTAATCGGCAGCCTTCGTGCCAGGCACCCTTCGCCTTTTATCAAAGATCCACCACGGCAACTGTCCGTCGTCGATCCGCAACACCCAGCGTTCGCTGCTGCCGAGGTCCACGAACGCAAACTCCGCATGTTCCGGACCTACGAGCATTTCGGCGGCGTCGATGGCCGCCAGATAGGCCATTGCCGCGTGGTTGGCTGAGAGAACAAGGTGATTGCCGTTGTCAATCACCATGTCGAGAGCGGGGTCGTGATAGGAGCGACACCGTCCTCCCGCCTGACCCGCAGCCTCGTGCAGCGACACGCGTGTCCCGCGCGTGGCAAGGCGGATAGAGGCGGCGAGTCCCGCCAGGCCGGCGCCAATCACGTGGACCGTGCCGGGCATCAGGCAAGGGCGTGACGCATGATGATCCACAACAGCCGTGCGCGCGGCAGCTGAATAGGCCGGCGCGGCGGGTCCCATCCGCGGTCGACCAGGCAATCGAGGATGACGCGGTACGCCTCGGCCATAATGCGTGGAGCGCGCACGATACGGCGAGGGTTGCGCGCCATGATCAGCTCGGCTTCGGCAAAATGGCTGCGCGCGCGGTCCACCAGCACCGCGCAGGCCTTTCCAAGCGCCGGGCTTGCCAAGGCCGAGGACGGATCGCTGGTTAAGATGCCGGCCATGCGCAGAGCTTCGGCCGGAAGATAAAGCCGTCCTGCCCGCTCATCCTCATCCAGGTCGCGCAGGATGTTTGTCAATTGCAAAGCACGTCCAAGATGGTGCGCGAGCGCATATCCATCTGCTTCATTCATTCCGAAAACGCGGACGCACAGGCGACCCACCGCGCTCGCCACCCGGTCGCAATAGAGATCAAGCGTTGCCTCATCGGGCGAGCGGATGTCCGCGATGACATCCATTTGCATGCCATCGATGATGGAGTGGAAATCCTCCCGCCGAAGCGTGAAATCGCGCACTGGAGCATAGAGACCCTGGGTGCGGGGGCGTGGTGTGCCGGCATAAAGCGCATCGATGTCGTTCCGCCATTCTTTCAGCTCATCGCGCCGCTGCGCTCGCGATGCGGTGGAATCCGCGATGTCATCGACTTGCCTGCAGAACGAATAAATCTCGAACATTGCCCGCCGTTGCGCACCCGGCAGAACGCGCATCGCAATATAAAAAGAGCTGCCGGAAGCCCGCTCGGCGGCAGCCCCTTGCGAAGTCGCTGGCAACGTCAACGTCACGCACCCTGTGGCTTGTGAGCGGCCGGAAAGAAGCGAGCAATCCGCCGGATCGCGCCCGAGATTAGCCCAAGAAGACCAAACCCAGCGACTCCGGTCATTCCGAGATGGACACGTTGGCCGAGGGGATCGCGGCGTTTCAGTAGATTTACCAGGCGCTCTGCCAGGCCTTGAATGACAGCAACCTCCAAAGCGAGTCGCCTGTCCCTGATCGCCGGTGAAAACCCCTTGCTCTCAACCAGGAGACCGGCCGTGCGGCCTGCAAGCTTGCGAATGCAAGCGAGCAGCGCGGGCGAAGCAGTCGGCGCTGCCAGCGACTCCACCTGTGCATCGGCCTCCGCAAAGGTCTCGAGCGGAATATATACGCGGCCGAGGTCGAGGTAGTCTTTGCCGCAATCCTGCAAGTGATTGATGATCTGCAAGGCGGCGCAAAGCGCATCATTCGCCGGCCAGATCGTGCGCTCTTCTTCATGCACATCGAGGACGAAACGTCCGACCGGCATCGCCGAATAAGTGCAGTATCCGATCAAATCGTCCCAGTCGCGATAACGCAGCTTGGTCACGTCCATTCGAAATGCGGTAAGCAAGTCAAGCGCATGCCGAGGTGGCATTTGGCGTTCTGCAAGTTGCGATCGTAGCGCGACACCCACGGGCTCTTCGTTGCTCTTCCCCAGAAGGGTGGCTTCAAGCCGGTCGAGAAGAGTGAGCTTGTCGGCGGGCGCAAGGCCAGCATGATCGGCGATGTCATCCGCCGTACGTACGAACTCGTAAAAAGCGAGAATGGGCTTGCGATGGCGTGGATGAATGAGTCGGGAGGCCACCGGAAAGTTCTCGTCTCGGTGGCTTTTGCCAGAGCGCGCTTCAAGGGTTGTGATCGTCACAGGTCTGACGCTTTGGCTTGCACGCGTCCCTTCCAAGTTCCCCCGCGTCCGCGCGCGTACGCGTAGGCGGAATCAAGGGTGAAGACGAGGTATTCCAGAGCGATCGCTGGAAGCGCGAAACCCCACAAGGGGGAAAGCTGGTAAACCCGCAATATGGGCTGAAATACAGCCCCCATGATCCCGCAGCTCAGAAGCCCCAGCGCGCGCGGCACACCGCTGGCGAAGAGCGCCATGAGCACTGGCGCGACAAATGTGAGTAGCATGCCGCCGAGGGTACCCGCGAGCAGAAGGAGCGAATAGCGCAGTTGCGCATAGGCGGAACGTGCGATCATTCCCCGAATGTCCGCAAGCGTGGGATATTCGCGCATGCTCGACACGCGAGTGGTCAACGCGACCCAGATCGGCCCTTGCCGCTTTAGGACGCTCGCCAGCGCGCAGTCATCGATCAGCGCGCCACGAACGGGGTCGATACCCCCGGCACTGGCAAGGGCATCGGTACGCACCAGCATGCATCCTCCGGCTGCTGCGGCGACGCTGTTGGACCGACGATTGACCCATCTGAACGGATAAAGCATCTGAAAGAAGAAGATGAAGGCGGGAACATTGGCACGCTCGGCAAAGCTTTGGCAGTGCAGCTTGACCATGAGCGAGAGGAGTACGAGACGCCTCTGGTTTGCGTGCTGAACCAGCCGGGTTACCGAGTCCGCGGGATGGAGAATGTCGGCATCGGTCAGGAGCAGGTATTCAGGTCGAGGCTCGATTGCGAGTGCCGCATCCACCCCCTGCTTCAACGCCCAAAGTTTTCCGGTCCAGCCGCTTGCAAGCGCTCTACTGGTCACGATGCGAAGCCGTTCCTTGTACTCTTCAGGCACCGCCCGCTGCGCAATCGCGACGGTGTCATCGCTACTCTCATCGTCGACCAAAATGATGCACCACGCTCCCTTGTAGTCCTGCCGCACCAAAGACCCTATGCTTGCGGCGATCAGGCCGGCCTCATTGCGTGCAGGCACAATCGCCGCCACGGCAGGCCACTCCATAGGGAGACCGGAGATCCAATTGTCACGTTCGCTGCAAAGCCAGAAGGCTCCCCGACCGAATAGCAGATAGACCCATACTGCTAAAGCAGCAGCAGCGAGCACCTCTGCTGTCAAGGGAAACCCAACCTCTGGCGCTGCGGATGAACTGCATGCATGAAACGAGACTCGTGCGGTGTTCGGAAAGTAAATTAACATATTCAACGGATTGGGTTAGGAACAAGTGCGGAGCAGGGCTTTATAACCGGTCTGGCAGGGCCCAATGGGCCAAATACCGGGCCTGCCTGGTGAGGAAGTGCTGGTGGCGGTGAGAATGACGCGCATGGATGCACCGGCAACTCATGCTGACATCGAGGAGATGTTCCAGCGCCGGCTCGCTCAAATTGCCCGTGAGACCGAATCTCTCCTCGACGGGCTGCTGCAACCAAATCCGATAGAGGGCGAGCGGGTCAGGCCGGCACGGCTGCTCGATGCGATGCGATATGCAAGCCTCGGCGGGGGCAAGCGCCTCCGACCTTTTTTTGCCGTCGAATCCGCGGCCCTGTTTCGCGTGCCGCTAGAAAATGCCCTCATGGTCGGCGCCGCTTTGGAATGCGTGCATTGCTATTCGTTGGTGCACGATGATCTGCCGTCCATGGACGACGACGCGCTGAGGCGCGGTCGTCCAACAGCACATAAGGCGTTTGACGAAGCGACCGCCGTCCTTGCCGGAGATGGGCTGCTCACCTTCGCCTTTGACGTGCTCTCCCGCCCGGAGACTCATCCCGAGGCGTACGTGCGCCTGCAACTTGTGAACGCTCTGGCGCGAGCTGCCGGACTTGGCGGAATGGTGGGTGGGCAGATGTTGGACCTCGCGGCGGAAGGACGCTTCCAGGTGGTAGCGAAACGGCTGGGGGAGCAGGAGGTCCGCACGATGCAGGCCATGAAGACCGGCGCACTACTCCGGTTTGCCTGTGTTGCAGGCGCCATGCTGGGCAAAGCCGATCCATCCCAGCGTGCTGCGCTCGTCCGGTATGGTTCGGCCGTGGGCGAGGCTTTCCAAATCGCTGACGATCTCCTCGACGTCGAGGGCGACCCGACGACGGTGGGTAAAGCAACGGGTAAGGATGCGGCCGCCCGTAAGGCTACCCTCGTCGGCGTGCTCGGCCCCATTTCAGCAAGGGGACGGCTCACGACTCTCGTTGCGAACGCGCAGACTGCGCTCGAAGCGTTCGGAAGGAGCGCCGACATCCTGAAAGCGGCTGCGCGGTTCGTTGCAACTCGCCAAGCATGAATGGCCAGGGCTGGACAAGGGTGGCGCTGGTACAGCTGGGTGGACTCGAACCACCGACCTCTTGGTCCACAGCCAAGCGCTCTAACCAACTGAGCTACAGCTGCACGATTCGTGGGCTATAGGAGGATGCCAGCGCCTTGACAACCCTGTTCGCCGTTCGCTCTGTGGAACCGAGGCTCGCGCCGCGCCAAAAATTAGGGCTCGGACCGTGCAGCCCGAGCCCTCGTACTCTCCCCTCAGGCCTTGAGGAGGGTTAGGCGACCTTAAACTTGCCCAGGCTCTCTTTCAGCGGCTCCGAGGTCTCAACCGCAACCTTCTGGGCAATAGCCGTAAGCTCCTTGGTTTGCGCTGCTACAGCCTCGTATTGCTTGCGCGCGTGTCGGGTGGAAAGCTCCACGACGTCGGAAAACGATTTGACTGTCATGATCTCCGCAGCAAAATCAAAGGCTGCATTGGTGTTCTCGCGGGCTGCTTCAATCAGCTTCAAACTGAGGTCGGAAGCGCCTTTGGTGGCAGTGGCACAGGTTTCCTCAAGGACGTCAGTGGCCTCATCGGCTGCCGATTTGAGCTTTTCGTAAGTCTCCTTCGCTTGCGAGACGCTTTTTTCCGCAAGTTCACGAAGTACCACCGGTATCTCGATTTTTGGTATCTCGAAACTCGGCAGCTCGAATTTTGGTGCTGGTGCAGAAGCGGGGACCGGCTTGTATTTGGGTCGTGACGGGGATGTGGAAATTTCTGTGGCCTCAGACATATGTGCATTCCTGGGAGCGCTGATTGCGAGCTAGCGCGGATCCGCGCCCGGGCCGATCCGTACCAGCTGCGGACCTTCATTCGAACGTCCGACCGTAACCCGGGATATAGTCAAGTTTTGCTGCACTGCAACCAAATTCTGCGGTACACAAAATCGCGATTTAGTGCCGCTGCTCAAGGTTTGGGCGGTGATGCAGCATCTTTCGCCGCCTGACCAGCGCTCTCGCCGAGTTCTCGCGCCTGCTCGCTCAGCAACTGCATTTGGGTCCGGATGAAATCCCCTTGCAGTTTCAAAACCTCCTGCACGTCCTTCGCACGAACCAGCTGTTGCGCCAGCTCAAATGACTTCGCCATATTCTGCTCGGCGAAGCTCATTGCCTTTTCGGCAACAGTCCTGGCCCCCTTGCGCGCACTTTCGGCCTGACCCTCGAATGCACTCACTGCTTGCTGGGCGGCAGAAATGAAGCCATCGAAAGCCTGTTTTGCCTGGTCTATGCTCTTTTCTGCAAACGTCCGCATATCGGGCGGAATTTGGAAATGTTCGGGGGCGGCCATGGTTAGTCTCCTGTTCTGGCGTCCAACGGGTCACTACCACTACAAATCGGGCGATCTCCTGAATTCTCCATTGCTCGGGTCCGCCAAACTCGAGGGGGAACTGGGCCCAGAGCCATTCTAGCACCTTCCATCAGGTATAGATGCCGCAATGAGAATTGTCGAAATCCGCGAGTGCGCAATCCCGCTGAAATCCAGCCTGCGCAACTCGAGCTTCGACTTCTCCGAAATGACGACGTCCGTCGTAGCAGTCATCACCGACGTTGTGCGAGAGGGCAAACCGGTCGCCGGGTTCGCGTTCAATTCAACCGGCCGTTATGCCTGCGGGGCTGCAATGCGGGCTCGCTTCATCCCACGCATTCTCGCCGCCAATCCCCAATCCCTCCTTGACGACACTGGGGAGAATTTCGATCCGTCGAAGATTCTAGCCGTCATGATGCAGAGGGAGAAATCCGGCGGACACAGTGAGCGTTCGATCGCAATCGGTACGATCGAAGTTGCCATCTGGGACGCGGTGGCCAAGATCGCGGGCAAACCGCTGCACCATCTCCTGGCCCAGCGCTACCGGGCAGGCAAGGTCAGCGACCGCGTCTTCTGTTACGTAGGCGGAGGTTGGTACTTCCCCGGCCAGACTCTATCGGATCTACAGGGCGAAGTTCGCCGTCACCTGGATGCAGGCTACACGATGGTGAAAATCAAGGTGGGCGGCCTCAAGCTCTCGGAGGATCTGCGCAGAGTCGAGGCGGTACGTGCCATCTTGCCTGCCCATGGGCAGCTTGCAGTCGATGCCAACAGCAAATTCGAACGTGAAGAGGCTCTGGCCTATGCCAAAGCACTTGCGCCCTACAATTTGCGCTGGTTCGAGGAACCGTGCGATCCGCTCGACTTTGCCCTGCTTGCAGAGATCGCGGCCGCGTACGAGGGCCCCCTCGCCACCGGAGAAAATCTATTCTGCACACAGGACGTCAAAAACCTATTGCGGTATGGCGGTTTGCGTCCCGATCGCAATGACGTCATTCAAGTGGATCCGCCACACGCCTACGGAATTGTCCAATATGCGCGCACCATGGACATGCTCGAGCGCGACGGATGGTCCCGTTGGGCCTTGTTCCCCCACGGAGGCAACCAAATATCTCTGGCCATTGCCGGCGGCTTAGGACTCGGCGGAGCCGAGTCCTACCCCGGCGTGTTCGGCCCTTTTGGCGGGTTTGCCGACGACGCAGAAGTGGAGAACGGGTGTGTGCCGCTCTCAGAGCGCCCCGGCATAGGTTTCGAAGGTCAGGCTGCCCTCTACTCCATCATGCGCGCGCTCGCCGCCTGACCGAATCAATAAGGCAGCGATATGGTGCACGCACGCGACCACGCTTTCCCAATTGACTTTATCGCCGCTTTCCGGAGGTGAGCATGCCCGGAGCGTGGACGAGGGCACGGGCCGCAATTAGAGATGACGCTGCAACTCGTAGGCTGGCGCTTGCGCCGAGAGGCGCTGAGAGGTTGCGACCGCGCAATGGACGGCCCAGCGTTTGAGCTCTCGAATTTGCGGGACGCGCGGCTTGCGCCGCTCGCGACCAGCACTTGCCCAGCTTGGTTGTGGAGCAAGGACGCGCGGCGGATTGTCTGGGCCAACCCGACCGGCGCTGCTCTTTTCGGAGCCTCAAGCTCGGCAGCCATAAGTGCCCGAGAATTCGACGCTGCCGATTCAATCGCAGCGCAGATCGTGAAGCTCGCCGCGACCTTGAATGGCGAGGCGCCGCCGCGGCTGGAGCGGCTGCGCTTCTTCGGTCGCGACCTTGACCCGCCCCTCCCTTGCCTCTGCTCGCAGATCAGGCTTGCTGACGGCAGTGACGGGATTCTTGTGGTTGCGCGCGAGCCTGCCGCTCTCGAGTTGAGCTTGAGCGAATGCGCCCATCGGCTGCTTGCCGGACGTGATGAGCCGGTCGCGGCCTATTCTGCCGCGGGGCAGCTGCTTTGTGCCACTCAAGGCGCACACGATTACCTCAACGGTGCTACGTCCCTCGCCGCCCTTGGTGCACAAACGCTGGCGGCGGCCGCGCTTACGGGGGGTCATGCAGTCGGCATTATCGGCGAGCGCCGGATTTCCATTGTCCGAGTTGGCACCGGCGCCTCAATCGTGCTGGTGGTAGACTTCGCTCCTCAGGAGCAGGACGATTTGGCAGAGTTCCCGCAGGCCGGTTCGGTAGACGCCCCGTTCGCCGCGCCGCAGACATTATTGAGGGTAGCCGACGAGGCTGTTGCCGGATCGACGGGCGTGCAAGAATCCGATTCCCGCAACACCCGCGGTCCGAATCAGCGCCGTCATCCCTTGCGATTCGTGTGGTATTTGGATGAGCATGGCCGCTTCAGCATCGACTCGGACGAATTCATCGCGGCGCTTGCAGTCAGTAAAGCGGCAGTAACGGGGCGTTCTTGGGCCGAGATCGCAGCTGACCTCGCGCTCGATCCTGCAGGAGAAATCACGCGCGCAATCGCCACCCGCGACACATGGAGCGGTATCAGCATTTCATGGCCGATGGATGACGGCAGCGACCGGATCACGATCGAGCTGTCAGGGCTGCCGGCATTCGATCACGAACGAGTCTTTCGTGGCTACCGCGGCTTCGGAGTGTGCCGCGACATCGCACGACTTACTCGTCGAACCCCCGCTCGCGCTGAAAACCCGAGTAGCTGTGAGCCAGCGTCTAGAACTGATGCGCAGGCAAGCTCTCCGCCTGCCATCGAGGCGCCAGGCAAGAATGTCGTTCCATTTCCCTCGAGCACCAGTGAAGGCGCAATGCCCGCCCTCAGCCCGGGTGAGCACATGGCCTTTCGCGAACTTTCACGCAAGCTCTCACAAGGGCTGGCTGCGATCGGGATTGAACACCAGCCACGCAACGCCCGCCGCCCGCAACTCGAAGATGCTCCAGCTCCCGTGCAAGCTCAGCTTGTCGGGGCTGTTCTCGATCTGCGGCCCCTCCTTGATCGGGTTCCAGTTGCCATCCTGATCTACCGTCTGAGCCGACTGCTTTACGCCAATCCTGCATTTCTGCATTGCTCGGGGCATCTGAACCTCGATACTCTGATCGAAGCCGGTGGCCTGGACCGGATCTTTATTGAGCCGATCGGCGCAGCGGCGGCAGGAGCAAACCATTTGGTTACGCTGCAGCTGGACGATGCCGGCAAAGTGGTTTTGCGAGGCGAGTTGATCAACGTCCATTGGGACGGTGAGCCTGCCCACGCGCTCGTCGCCATCGGCGCGCAAGATCGCTGGAAAGCCCGCGAACAGGAGCTCGTGGAGCACAGGCGGGTTGCCGAAAGCGCATCTTCGGCCAAGTCGGAATTTCTCGCGAGGATGAGCCACGAGATTCGCACGCCACTCAATTCCATCATCGGTTTCTCGGAAGTGATGATGACAGAACAGTTCGGCGCGATCGGCAATGAGCGTTATCGCGAGTATATCAAAGATATACATGCTTCCGGCAGTCACCTGCTATCATTGATCGACGATCTTCTTGATCTGTCGAAAATCGAGGCTGGGAAGCTGCCGCTCACCTTCACCGGCCTCGCATTGAACGAGGTCGTGCAGCAGTGCACCGTGCTGATGCAGCCGCAGGCGATCCGGGAGCGCATCATCATCCGTACCGCCCTGGCGGACGCGCTTCCGCCGGTGATTGCCGACGCGCGTTCCGTGCGCCAGATCCTGCTTAACCTGCTTTCCAATTCGATCAAGTTTACCGGCGCGGGGGGGCAGGTGATCATCTCCACGGGTCGCGAAGGCGAGCAGGTCGTTTTGCGCGTCCGAGACACCGGGATGGGCATGAGTAAAGAAGAGATCAAAATCGCTCTCGAACCGTTCCGACAGCTCGGAACTACTCCGCGGGGAGGAACGGGCCTCGGATTGCCGCTGACGAAAGCGATGGCGGAAGCGAACGGGGCGCAGTTCCATCTGGCAAGCACGCCGCAACAGGGAACCCTGGTCGAGATAACGTTTTCGGCTAAGAACGGTCCGACGCAAGCATGAAGCAGACGATCATACCTGCGCTGCAGCTCGCTTCTGCCGGTTGGATAATGAGCTATGATGTGAGCCCACGCCCGGTGAACTCGTCGAGCATCTTGGTCCGGTACGCCAGGGAGTGGGCATGATCTCACTCGTTCGAGTCCTGTTGGTAGCTGTAGCGGCTTGCGTTGCGCTCGGGGCAGCAGACGCAGCGGAGCAGGTGGATCTCCTGCTGGCTCTTGCTGCTGACGTCTCGCGCAGCGTTGATCATCCGAAATTCCTGTTGCAGCGCGAAGGTTACGCGGCAGCAATCTCCGACCCGCACGTGATCGATGCCGTCAGATCCGGGCCGCACCAGCGGATCGCGCTCTGCTTTGTCGAATGGTCGGGATTCGGTGCGCAGAGACTGGTGATCGACTGGACTATGATCGATGGCGTTGATGCAGCGCGCAGGTTCGGTGACCAACTCCTGGAATTACCGCGGTCGTTTGCGGACCGCACCTCGATCAGCGGAGGGATTGAGTTCGCCGCCGCACAGATCGAGCACGCTCCTTACGAAGCGGCCCGTCGCACAATCGACATCTCGGGTGACGGCACAAACAATGCAGGCCGGGACGTCAAAATCGCCCGAGACGAGGTGCTGGCGAAGGCAGTGGTGATCAATGGGATCGTCATCCTCAGCGATCGTCCCGTGCCTTGGAATGCAGAGCACACCAACCCACCCGGTGGCCTGCAAAAATACTATCAGGATAATGTCGTGGGCGGACCAGGCGCGTTTGTCATGGTCGCGGAGAGTTTCAACTCGTTCGGCCGTGCTATCATAAAAAAACTGATTGCCGAGATTGCGCTTGTTCCGCGTGGCCCATTGAGCGTGCGAAAGACGAGCGGGGCTCAGGCGGGTGGGAGGATGTCGATGGCGTTGCCGTATTCGCCCGCGCTCGAGTAGGTCACACCCATGTTGCGGTAGTGTTTCGCCGCATCCCCGACGCTGCCCGCCCAAGAACGCCCTGAGCCGAATGCAACAAACCAGACCGGCAGGTTGGGCTTGCCCGCTCTGCGCCGCAGCGTGTCCATGCCACTCGGATTGCCAGCGCCTTTCTCCACAATGATGCCATAGACGTTGGGGTGCCCGACGTATGCACTAGCTGCTGCCGAACCGGCCTCCATCAACCCCGGGTTCTTGGCAATGACCTTCAGGCCATAGCTTGCTGCCAATTCGATTGCGCCGATCACATCCTTGATTGAATAGGCGTCCGGGTTATCGAGCTCGATGTACTCGAATCCTTGCCGCTTGCGCCGCTCGAACTGCTCGCGCAGGTTTCTTTCCCAACCCGGCCCGCGCGGATCTATTTGACCTTCGTTGTACTGTTGCGCCGTATCCGAGGTGTGCAGATAGGGACCGTAGCGCCCGGTGTTTTTCTCGTCGAACAGATTGCAATAAGCGATGCTGATGCCACGCTTGGCCGGTTGTGTGGTGTTGTAGGAAACTACCGTTACATCCTCATCGCGTGCGAGCCCCGGTCCTTCAGTCCCAATGAGATAGCGCAGGGGCTTGCCGATCAGTTGATTGGAAGCCGATGAAGAGCTCGTCACATATCCAGGGAGCGTGAATTTCACCGTCCTGACCCGAAGCGGGAAGTTGGATGGAACCTCCCGGTCAAGATCCGGTTGGACTAAATCTGTATCGGAGACGTAGCCGGCAGGGCGCATTCGGCTGTAGACGATACTTTCCCTTCGGCTTGGGGAGTGTGCTGGCGCGAGGTGGTCAGGATCGAGAGTGTAAGGTGCAGCGGGTTTGGGGTCATCGTTCCAGAGGAGGAACGTCAGGGCCGCTCCTGCCAGGGCACTGGCGACGAGCTTGAGCGTGAAAGTTGCGGCCGGCAGAACCGAGCTCAGGTCTTTGCGAAAAGTGAAACGGGGTGTCGGCTGCCTCGCCTGGCGCTGCGGCGACTCACCGCGGTGTGGCGACTGGGCGCGGCGAAAAGATACTGTCGGCCGCTGCTGCAATGTTGCGGCAAGCGGCTGGCCACGGTCCAGCACAATCGCCCCACTTGCGATCATGTGTTGCAAATAACCCCCAACATCCGCTTGCAATCAGCGGCCGCCCCGCATCCCACGCCAGCTCAGCCGATCCCCATAGGCTCGGTGGCGTTCACCCGGGATACCCGAGAGTGATCCTCGATAATTAAAGTTTAGTGTATTGAGAAATAAGGAGAAATGTTGTTGCCCGCGTGCAAATTGAAAGGCCTCGCTCAGTTCCGATTGCTGGCAGCAAAGCTTTTCACGGTGGGAATACCATGCCACCGGGTGGCCGGCGGTACGATCTCTCCCTTCATGAGGAGGGAAAGCGGACCCAGGACGGCGCCATGCTGCATGTGGCTGTCATAAAGCACCACGGACATGTTGCCGACCGAGCAGCCATCATCGATGCGCAGATCGGAAGACTTCATGATGCGATCCTCGAAGAGGTGGTTCTGGATAACGGCGCCGCTGTTGAGTGCGACGCAATCACCGATCTGCACGAGGTCGAATTCGGAGAACAGGCTGGTGGCGATAAAGTTGTAACGGCCAATCCGGCATCCAAGCAGCCGCAACAGCCAAGCGGCAAAGGGTGTTCCGAAACACAGGCTGACGACGGGCGCCATCATGGTTTCATAGGCGCCGTTGACCATCTCGTTGAGCCACACATACGGACACCACAGCGGCGCGACTACCGGCTTGAACCTCCCCATCACCATCCATTTGAGCGCCACCACCACCGCGACAGCGAGCGCCGCCAAGCTGGTGCCGAGAAGCGGCGCAACCGCCAGCATTATTCCTGGTCCATAAGCCTCGTAGCTCAGCAGCAGCGCCGCTCCGCCGAGCCCGACAATGAGAGCCAGGCTGGTAATGGGAATGAGGATACGACAGGCGTCGATGAGAGCGCGCTGTGCGTAGAGCCCCGGCGTGGGTCTGAATGTCGTCGACTCGTCGAAGCCCGCAACCTTCTGACGATTGGGCAACGGGAAGGCCGGTGACCCGAGCCAGTCGGTGCCGTCTGGCGTTGTCTCATTTGCTGCTGGCGGGGAGGACAGCACTCCGAGAAGGCAATGGTCGCCAAGGCCGGCACCAGGCGGCAGGATCGCGCTGTTGCCCACAAAGCTCTTGCTGCCAACCCGATTGGGACGAAGCTCAAAGCGCCCGCCGAAGCTGCGGCGGCCGCCCAGAAAGCAGCCATCCGCAAAGAAGCTGGCGTCGCCTGCTGCAAGCAGATCAGGCGTAAAGCACCAGACGGTCGACATTTCAGAATGCGCGCCGATCTGTGCGCCAAGCAGGCGCATGAAAGGCGGCAAGTAGATGGTGGTGAAAAGCGGCAGCAGCAGACCGCGTACAGCCCGCATCAGGGAATACACGATCCAGTGCCGCAAATAATAAATCGAATAAAGTTCGTATATGCCAGCCCTCGCACGCCGTAGCAGGATTGCCTTCAGCAATGCAATCCAGAGGCAATAGAACACCAGCCAGACAGGCACCGAAACGATGCTGATGAGCAGTGCGACTGGGAGAGCGCCGTGCTGGTACGCCAATAGCCAGAGCCAGAGTGCAATGAGATTCGGTGCGGCGAGAAAGAGCACACAGGCATAGCCCAGCACGGTGGCTGAAAGTGCAAACAGGACCAGGCGCCCCTGGCTGCTGTGGCGCGGCTGGCCCCCCGGCACGGCAACTTCGGCGGATTGGGCTGGCGATCCGCGGCGCTGTTCGCCAGCCGCCATTGTTGCACCATCCGGCAGCAGCGATTGATCGTCGAGCCTGGCCTCGTCGCCCATGCGCACGTCAAGTCCGAGCGCCGAGTGCACCCCGATGAAGCAGCGGCTCCCGATTTCGACACGGCCGATCAGGAGAGCGCCGTTCTCGACGCGGTATCCCGGAAGTTGGGTCTCTGCACCGATGCTGGTGCCGTCTCCTATGGTTACCAGATCGAAGCTGGAGCAGAGCGCGGTGTCCAGCATACAATCGCGGCCGACCCTTGCCCCCATCAGGCGGTAGTAGACGCTCATCAACGGCGTACCGGCCAGGATCCCGGCGCCGGAAAGGGCTTGCAGCCGAGCAACCAGCCACCAGCGCAGATAGTAGCTTCCCCAGAGGGGGTACGCGCCCTGGCGATATCGCCCGATGATCAGCCATTTAGCGGCGATGCTCAGAGCGAGCATGACGGGCCAGAGCGCGAGCACGAGGGACAAAGCGATGAAGGTATTGCCAATCAAAGAGCTCGGACTGTGCAAAACGTGATCCGCGAGCGGCGCCACAACAATCAACGGGAGGATGGCAAGTCCACCCAGGACGAAGATGCACATCCCCTGCAGCAGGGTCGCCCAGAGGCTCGGGACGCGGCTGTACTCATCGGCAGCCGGGAAAGCGGTGGTGTCCGAAGGGCCCGCCGTCGCGGCGTTCTCTGCGGCGTGCTGCGCGAGCTCGCGCACGGTCGGGAATGAGTAGACGTCGCGTACCGCGAGATCCAGTTTGGCGCTGCTGCGCAGGAGCGCGGTCACCTGTGCCGCCAGCAGCGAATGCCCCCCGAGATCAAGAAAGAAATTCTGTTCGACTCCGACCTGAGATACGCGAAAGATGCTGGCCCACACCGCGGCGATTGTTGCCTCGAGTGCAGTAGCGGGCGCAGTCGCCGCGCTGCTGACGTCGATCAATGGGGATACGGGTGAGGGCAGGCGCTTGCGGTCGACCTTGCCGCTTGCAAGCAATGGCAACTCGGGGACGACCTCGAGGAATCCGGGGATCATGTAGGCGGGGAGCCGTGCGCGTAGGGCGCTGAGGATTGCCGTACGATCTAAGGGTGCGGTAGGTGGATCCAGCACGACATAAGCGGCAAGGCTCTGGCTGCCGTCGGCCTCATGGAGGCGTGCGACGCTGCCAATCACGTGGGCTTGCTCGAGCAATACGGCCTCGATCTCCGCGAGCTCGACGCGATGACCGCGAACCTTCACTTGGCTGTCCAGGCGCCCGCAATATTCAACCTCGCCCGCCTCATTGATGCAGCCGAGGTCGCCGGTGCGATAGAGGCGCTGGCCGTTATATGGCGAGACAACAAAGCTGGATGCGGTCAGATCGGGCTGCTTGAGGTAGCCGCGCGCTATACCGGGTCCGCCGATGTAGAGTTCTCCGACAGCGCCGCGCGGCAGCGGACGCAGCTGTCCATCCAAGACCGATATTTCATAACCCTCCAACGGCCGGCCTATGGTGATGGGTTCACCGGGCTTACATACCGCAGCCGTCGTGTTGACGGTCGCCTCGGTCGGGCCATAGACGTTCAGCATCAACCGTCCGGGCACGGCCCAGCGCTCGACCAGCTGCGGCTGGCACACTTCGCCGCTGACCACTAGCTGACGAAGCGTAGGCACTGCCTCAGTCATCGTGGTCAGCATGGTCGGTACCGTCGAGAGATAGGTCACGTGCTGGCGCGCAAGATAACGTGCCAGCTCGTTGCCAAATCGGGGCGCGTCACTGGTCGGAACGACCAGAGTCGCTCCGTTGGAGAAGGCCATCCACATTTCCTCGACCGAGCCGTCGAACCCAAGCGAGAAACCCTGATAGACGCGATCCTCCGGAAGTGTCCTGCACACGCGATTGAACGCATGCACGAAATGAACTGCGTTACGATGCTCGGCCATTACTCCCTTTGGCCGCCCGGTCGTGCCCGAAGTGTAGATCACGTAACACAGATCGCTCGGCAAAAGCCCGGTCTGTTCGCGGGAGAACCGCGAGGAGGGAGCGGTGGCCGATTGCGCGGCATCGTCAAGGGCGATGACACGACCAGCAAACAATTTCGCGAGTCGCGATGCCTGAGCCTGTTCGGTCAGCAGCACGGCGATATCCGCTTCTGCGATGATGTATCGGATCCGGTCATCGGGATGGGTCGCATCGATCGGGACGTAAGCGGCGCCCGCCTTAAGACACCCCAGGATCGCGATGATCGGCAGCTCCGAACGCGCGAGAGCAATCCCCACGAGGAAGCTCGGGCCTGCCCCCATCTCTCGCAGGCGATGGGCCAGCCGATTAGCGCGGAGCTCAAGCTCGCAATAAGACAGTGCGGTGTCCCCGCAGACGAGGGCAACTGCAGCACCGCGGGCATCGGCCTGCCGTTCGAACAGCTCATGCAAGCAATCGGACTGCGCTCCCGGGAGGGCCGCGGCGGCAGCCTGCCCGCCCGGACTTCCCGTGGGGCCGTGTACCTCGAGAATTGCCACTGCTGAACTTGTCCTGCCCATGTCGGGCGGTCCTAAGCCGTCCGGCACCACAAAGCAATGATTAGCGTTGCTGCACGGTCGCTGAACGGACATTCATGAGACTAACATTATTTTTTCCCAATGTTGCTAATTAGCATCACTTCGCAGGTGCAGGAATGTTAAACTGATCGAACTAAACACGTGTGTATGCGTATCGCAGTGATACTTCGCCGTTCCCGATCATCTGTCGATGCGTGAGGGGGCCGTGTTTGGGCTTGTCGCGTAGGTGGAGAAAGATACGGCGATGTGTTTGGAGTGGGCGAGGTTCAAGCCCTGGCACGAAGTTACGCCCAGCGAGTTCGAGGATAATGCGTGGCAGGACCGCAACGCTATTACTCGAGTATCGCAACTCAAGACGGTACTCGACGGCATTGTTTCATCCGAGGTCATGGATGAGATCGAATCCGGTCTGAGCGGAACCGGCATGTCGATCCGTCTTAATCCGTACATGATCTGTCGGATCGATTGGTCGGACGCGGAGAATGATCCAATCCGCCGGCAGTTTCTGCCGATGCGCTGCGAGCAGGAAGACGATCATCCGTGTCTTGAAGTTGATTCGCTGGCGGAGCGCCAACACTCCCCCGTAACCAGCATTGTGCATCGATATCCCGACAAGGTGCTTTTTCTCGTGACCTCCGTGTGTCCGGTCTACTGCCAGTACTGCACGCGCAGCTATGCCGTCGGTCAGGATACGCAGCTCATCCAGAAGGATCACGTGACCAGTGCACAGAACTGGCTGCCGGCGCTCGATTATATTCGCTCCAATTCACAGATCGAGGATATCGTCGTATCCGGCGGCGATTTGGCCCGCCTCAAACCGGCTCATGTGCGCACGCTCGGAAACGCTCTGCTCGAGATCGAGCATGTTCGGCGGATACGCCTCGCGACCAAGGTGCTGTCAGTCCAGCCGATGAAAGTCGTAAGCGATCACGATTGGACGAACGCCGTGCTGGAGCTGGTTGCGCGCGGCCGTTCCATGTTCAAGGATGTCTGCCTGCATACGCATTTCAATCATCCCAACGAGGTTACCCCGACCGTGGAACTCGCGATGCGTCGCCTGCACGAGCATGGCCTGTTTGTACGCAACCAGACCGTTCTCTTGCGCGGCGTGAACGACGACGCGGCCACGCTTTGCGCGCTTATCAAACGACTGGGACGGGTCAACATTCATCCCTATTACGTCTATTTGTGCGACATGGTGAAGGCGACGGAGCATTTTCGATTACCGCTGAAGACAGCGCAGCACCTGGAGAAACAAGTGCGCGGCGCGACGGCCGGTTTCAATACCCCGCTCTTCATCGTGGATACCCCCTCCGGGAAGCGCGATGTTCATAGCGCCGAATTCCACGATGCAGAATATGGCGTTTCCGCATTCGTTTCGCCCGCGGTGTCGGCGCAGACCTGCTACTATTACGATCCTGTTCGCTCGCTTGGTCATTCGGCAAGGCTGGCATGGGCTGCTCCGGACGCGCGCACATCGATCCTCGCGCGCATTACCGCCAAGGCGCAGCCCTCGGTCGCTTCGCTGGTCGCGAACGCCACGCGTTCGGTCGGCCATCGCAAGCGCATCCGGCGGAGCGCCGTGACGGAGATGCGCTCCCATGCACAAGCCCCCGAGCGGCACGATGTTCGGCATTGCTCGCAGCCCTTGCGTGCGGGCCATGCCAGCAAGAACAACGGCAGGGGTACGCGCCGTGCAAGGACGAACTGATATTTCAGCGAGGAGAGGAGCTGCATGCACGAGGTAGCAAACGAGCCGCGGCTCCTGCTGCCCGTGCTCGAGCCCTTCTACCGACGGGCCATTCCGCTGTCATGGTTGGTTATTCGGATAGCCGTCGGTTGGAATCTGGTCGTTCATGCCTGGGGAAAAATTCAACTCGGTCCGACACGCATGGCGCCGGCCTTCGCTAATATGGGGTTTGAGCCCGGGGTTTTATTTTATTGGATCACTTTTCTGATCGAGGGACTGAGCGGGCTCGGTATTCTGCTCGGGTTGTTCACGCGGTTTTTCGCGGCTGCGGTAGCGATCGAGATGTTCGTCATCTTTTGCGTTTACTGGCACACCGGATTTTCCTGGCTCAACCCGCGGCTACGAATACGCGCTCCTGTGGGGCCTCGTTTCGTTTGCCATCGCGCTACGCGGCGGCGGACCGTTTTCGCTTGATCGCAAGATCGGCGTGCAGCTTTAAGCTGTGCAGGGCGTCGCTTGTGACGGGTTGGGTGCCGGCTAGGCGGTCGTCCCAGCGCGTTCTCTGACCTCAGCGGTTCCGGATGCTTGCAGCGCCCACCAGATGCGGGCCGGCGTGGCGGGCATATCGAAATGCCCAACGCCGGCAGATCTCAGGGCGTTGAGCACCGCGTTCATGCACGCCGCGCCCGCACCCGTCGTTCCCGCCTCCCCCGCACCCTTGGCGCCCAACATGTTTCCCGGGCTCGGGATCGGATGATCGAGCGTGCGGATATTTCGCACGAGATCGGCGCGCGGCATCGGATAATCCATGAAGCTGCCGGCAAGGAGTTGGCCATTGCCGGTATCATAGAGGCAATTCTCACCGAAGACCTGTCCGGCGCCCTGCAAGATGCCGCCATGCAGCTGGCCATCAGCGAGGGTATGATTGATGACCGTTCCGATATCGTCGACAGCCGTATAGTCGACCACCGACGCCCACCCGGTCTCCCGATCGATTTCGATCTCGGCGATGTGTGCGCCGCTGGGGAACGCACGCGCGATCGGGATTTCGGCAATGGTGTTGAGCGGATGCGGGGTTTGCGCTGCGCACTGCTGCATGACTTCGACAAATGTGATCGCCCGGTCTGTGCCTTTGACGCGATATCGCCCGTTCGCGTATTCGACATCCTCGCCCGACACTTCGAGCGCTTCGGCGGCGAAAGATTTCCCCTTTTCGATGACCTGCTCAGCTGCAAGCTTGTACGCGCTGCCATGTGAGAGAATGGTGCGCGAGCCAATGGCGGGGCTGCCAACCAAGGCGGGCCCGTCGGGGTCGCCGGCGCGCAGCACGATCTGGTTCGGATCAAGACCCAGCATTAGCGCGATGAGCTCGGCAAACACCGTCTCATGCCCCTGCCCACTTGGGCCCGCGACGCTGTAGAGCGCAATCTCATTGCTCGCACCAAAGCGGATGGCGACCTGGTCCTTTGGGACCAAACCGCCACCAGAGGGTTCCAGGAAGAGGGCGCACCCGATTCCGCGCAGCGCGCCCCGCCGAGACGCCTCTTTTCGACGCCGCGCAAAGTTGGACCACTCCGAGGCCGCTTCGACTTTGGCAAGAAGCCCGGGAAAATCGCCGCTGTCGAATACGCTCCCGGTGAGGGTGCGGTAGGGCATCTGATCGGGTCGAATCACGTTTCTTCGGCGTATTTCGAGCGGATCGAGACCGAGAAAGTCGGCGGCTGCATCCACGAGCCGTTCGACGACATAGACCGCCTCCGGCCGCCCCGCCCCACGGTAGGCATTCGTGGGAGAGGTGTTGGTGATAACGAGCCTGTGACGGCCGTAGAGCGCTTCGACCTGATACGCACCCGCGCCGATCGTCAATCCATTGAAGCAGTTGGTGAACGCGCCGGCCTGCGACAGGTACGCCCCGCAATCGCACAGCCAATCGGTGCGGAGCGCAATGAGGCGACCGCGGGAGCTGAACGCCAGTTCCCCCTCCAGCCGGATCGCTCGCCCATGATTGTCGGTGAGAAAATCCTCCGAGCGGGTCGAGAGCCATTTGATCGGCCGGCCGAGCTTTTTGGCCATATGCAGCATGAGCGGATACTCGGAGAACGGCGCAGTACGCGCACCGAATGCGCCGCCGACGTCCACCATGTTCACGCGAATCTTCTCGGGCTGCACATGCATCATGGCCGCAAGCGCGTCGCGCATTGCAAACGCGCCCTGATGCGCACAGCGGATCTCGTACGTGTCGAGCTGGGCATCGAACCAGGCAAGAGCAGACCGCAACTCCATCGGAGTGGGTGCAACGCGAGGGCTCTCCATTCTCATGCGCACGACGTGCTCGGCACTGCCAATGAGCTCAGCCGTCTTCGTGGCATCCCCATACTCGAAATCGAAACAGATATTGTTGGAAATGCCCGAATGGACGGATGCCTCTGCCGCAAGCGCCTTCTCAAATCCTATAATGACCGGCAGCTCGTCGTATTCGACCTCGATCAGGTCGGCCGCGTCCTTGGCAGCTTCGCGAGATTGCGCCACCACCATCGCCACCTCCTCGCCGACGAACCGAACCCGGTCCTGCGGGAGCAGTGCCCGTTCCGGGACGAGGAGTTTCTTTCCGTCGCGGCCGACCAATGGAGCGATGGGGGCCAGCGTGCGGAAGCCGGCCTCAGCAATATCCCTGCCGGTAACAACCGCTACTACGCCGGGCACGCGCTCCGCGGCCTTGATGTCGAGCGAGCGAATGAGAGCATGCGCCCGATCGGAGCGCTTGAAGCTGGCGTAAAGCTGCCCCGGTAAATCCGAGTCGTCGCTGTAATGGCCCCGACCGGTGACGAGCCGCTCGTCTTCCCGGCGGCCCTTGAATGCAGAAAGCATGCAGAACGGCTCTCACCTCAACGTTTGCAGCTAAGGCTCGCTTCGCCGGAATTCGGCGGCATCGCAGCAAACCTGCGATGCCCCTCCCTCGCGGGAACTGTGAGCCGGTTTCCGGAAAACCGGCTTGCCGCGATTGTCAGGAGTCCTGCACTTGAAGGTCAGGCGCGTCTTTTCTTCGCCGACCTGCGATGGCCGAGAGAGAGGCCAAGGCTGAACGCTTTTTGCCGTAACGCCCCTGCGGTGCGTTTCATGCTCTTTACCACAGCCCTTATAGGAGATTTGCTTTTCGAATGGCTTCTAAGCTCGCGTTCATCTTCTTTCGTCCACGGACGACGCACTGCCCGCTTCTTCGCCTTCTTCGCCATTTCTCTCTCTCCATGTTCGCCGAGCTGACACTCCAGCCAATGCCAGTTTTACAACGCAATTTTTTTCTTGCATAGATGCGATCGGGCGGACCGGTGACGAAATGACAAGAGCTTGGGAGAGCGGTTTCTGGGATCCCGCTGCTGTTCAGTAGGTAGCTCGACCACCTGAGATATCGAACACCGCGCCTGTCGTGAATGAACATTAGGCAGAACAGTAAAAGGCGACCATGGCTGCAATCTCTTCGAGGTGAACAAACCGACCTTTTGGAATCTTGGACAGCATAAAGTCGATGTGCTGCTGGGTCATTTGCGAAAACAGGCCGGTGCGCGCGGCGGCAGGGGTAATGCAGTTGACGGTTATGTTGTAGCTGGCGAGCTCCTTGCCCAGGGTCTTCGTGAGCGCGATGACACCGGCTTTCGAAGCCGAGTATGCGCCGGCATTTGGATTTCCCTCCTTGCCCGCAATTGAAGCGATATTGACGATTCTCCCGTAATCCTGCTCGATCATCGAAGGAATAACAACGCGGCAGCAGTGGAAAGTGCCGTTCAGGTTCGTTTCGATGACTTCGTTCCAGGCGTTGGTTGGATATTTCCAGGTGGGCATATTGGGACCCGCGATACCCGCATTGTTAACGAGCAAATCGACTCGCCCAAAGGCCTCAAGCGTAGCGTCCCGCGCCTGCTCCGCCGCAGAGAGGCTGCGGATGTCACATTTCACTGGAATGATCCGTCCGCGGACCGATAACCCCTTACAACATCGGCTTGCCAGTTCCAGGTTACGGTCCCACACGGCGACCGCCGCGCCGGATGCGAGCAGCCGCTCGGCGATGGTCTGTCCGATCCCCTGCGCGCCGCCGGTGACCACGGCGACGCGCCCATTGAGATCGATCTGATTGCCCATTGTCGCCGGCTACGCCGATCGTACCAGCCAGTGTGCAATGTCTGTCCAAATGGTGGACAGCACCTTTCGCCCCATGAACAGTCCCAGATGCCCGCACGGCGCTATGACGTTGCTGACCCTGCAATCTGCATTGACCAGATCCTGTGTTGCAAGTATCTGCTCGGGGACCACAACGTCGTCGTCGCGAGCAGCCAGCAGAAACAACGGGCAGCGCACCCTCGACAAGTCTATGCGTTGGCCCAGTGCGACGAAAGTGCCGGAGGCCAGCCGGTTTTCTTTGAACAGCTGCTGCACGACTTGCAGGTAGTAGCTACCTGGCAAATCCACAGTCCAGGCGTACCACTTGCGGAAGCGGGACTCCAACCGTTGGAATGCCAGCGAGGAAGCCGCATGCACCGGCTCCAATATGCGACTGATTTCGTCGCGATCGAGGGTGGGGGGAGCCCAGAACTGCAGGGCATGATGGCCAAGCACTCGACCTTCACCGAGCTCCACCAGCTCGTTGAAAATGGAGCCCGGGGTGTTGTTCGCGAGAACGGATAGCTTCGATCGCCCTGCCGCAATATCGATCGGAGCGCCGGCAAGCACCAGCTTGCGCACTTTGTCGGGAAAACGAGCGGCATAGGTCAGCGACATCCACCCGCCTTGGCATAGTCCAACGAGATCAACCGTGCCGCCCAGTTGATCGATCAGAATGTTGAGAGTGGCGAGATAGTCGTCGATGGTGCAAAATCGCATCTCCGCTGTGGCGGATCGCCAATCCGTCACGAACAGGCGGTGGATGCCGGACCGCTGCAGCGCCTCAATAAGACTGTGACGACTGGCCAGGTCGACGATGGTGGCGCCGTGCAGCGCAAACGGCGCGCAAATGAGAGTGGCCGTGCCCTCACTGGCGCTCGAGAAGTCACGCAGCCGCACCATGGCCAGCTCTAGGGCCACTCGGTTTTGCGTGTTCCACCCAGGTTCATCCGCCTTTATCGCCGCATCAGGTCCAACCGCGAGGCCCACGAACTCGCGGGCCAGTGCCGAGGCAAACTCACTGGCGGACTCGGCAGCCAGAGCAGGCCAGAGAAGAGCCATACTGGCCAATTCTCGATGGGTTGGGTTCACGGCTAAGCCTCCAGCGCTGATTCCACGCCGGGCCATGGGCTTGGTCAAGCGGCAACCCCTGGGGACACATAGGCCCATTCAACTGATTTTGCTGCGCAGCCCCGCCACGGTTTCGAGGTGCCGTTCATGGTCTCCGGCGAACCGCAGCACGAGGTGCGCGGTACCGGCTTTCACGTATCCGCTTAGCCATTGTGCGAGCCCATCACTCGGACCGGCATAGGAAGCTTGCCGGTTGCGCATCTGGGCTGCGGGCTGTCCGTAATATCGCTCCAGATAGCTGTTGAGCCGTTCGTTCGCACGGCCCGCGTTGTCATCGAGAGCCAAGGTCAAATACATGGCACCTGTGAGGGTATGGGGATCGCGCCCCGCCGCGCGGGCGATCCCCTGGACCTCCTTCCATTGCTTTCCCCAGGTTTCCGCATCCGGCGCGATCGGCAGCCAACCGTCGAAGTAGCGCCCGGCGCGTTCGAGGCTTGCCGGCAGCGACCCACCAATCCAGATCGGAGGTCCACCCGCTCGGCATGGGGTCGGGCCAAGCACACCGTGCTCGAGCTTCCACCGCCCATCCCAATTGACGGGCTGGCCGCTCCAGAGCGAACGCGCAAGCCGCAGACCTTCCAACAAGCGTCCCACCCGCTTCTCGAACGGCACACCGGCAGCGGTGAACTCGGCGCGAATGTTCGGGACGTCCGCGGCAATTCCAACTCCGAGTATGAGACGTCCTTCCGCGATCTGATCGAGAGTTGCTACTTGGTGGGCCAGCAGGACAGGGTTGCGGAGGGCTGGCAGCAAAACTGCGGTACCGATCTCGACGCTGCCGATGCGAGTGGCCACTGCTGCGAGCAACGTCAATGGCTCATGACGCGGCCGGGCCAGGAGCGAATCCCCTGCCCAGATCGAGTTGAATCCCAAACCTTCTGCGCGCTCGGCCAGTTCGAGCAGGGGTGCTGCTCGCGGTTGCCCCGCCATGATGTGCTCTCGTGTCGGCAGCAGGTATCCGATGCGAAGGGCCATGGCGCGCTCAGATCGGGATCGGTGTTGCGGACTCGTGAGGGCCGCAGGGGAGGAACGCTATGCACCAGATCCCAGCGAAGCAAGCGGCTGCGGAGACAGTGGGGTTGAAAGGGAGGCCAGAGCTTGATGCCGGGAGTGCCGGCCCATATTCTCCGAGCCTGAACAACGAAGGAGAACGCACAATGAGATTGCTACAGTAGGTCGATTTCTCCTCGTCATGACCTTGCTCGGACATTTCGTCGTCTCGGCCTTATGCCAGCAAGCTCAGTCCAGCGGAGCCACTGGTTCCACATCGAACGCGGCAACTCTGCCCGCGGCCCCGGTAATTAAACCCGATCAATTCAAGCCCGTCCACGACGACCTCTCTCCAACTGGAGCCCGCCGAGGCGTTTCCATTTCAACTGTCACTGTGTGTGATTTCGACGACTTCAGCGGTTCTTATACGAACGTAGATGATGTCTGCAGCGTGGGGGCCGGTAGGCTCATAGAAGCGCTGGAGACTTTAATACGCCTGCCTCGTACGCCGCTGAGGCCATAGGTCTGCGGCGTGTTTCGCATCGGCGTGTATTCGCACTACTCCGCCGCCTCCAGCGAACGCTGAGCTCGCTTCTCGTTCTGCTGGATCTGCGCGAGTTCCTGCTCGACATGACGGGAGAAGGTGAATTCGGCAGGACGCTGTCCAGCGAGCGGAATTTCCGGCGCCATGGGTCCTTGCGTGCGCGGACCAAGCAGGGCGATCCTGATGGCCTCCCATGGGCGCGAAATCGTCGCCGTGGCGGCAGTAGGCTCGTAGCCGCAATGCGCCATACAGTTTGCGCATTTCTCGTATTTGCCGGTTCCGTAAGAGTCCCAATCCGTCGTTTCCATCAGCTCGCGGAAGCTCTTCGCGTAACCTTCGCCCAGCAGGTAACAGGGCTTCTGCCAGCCGAAAATGTTACGCGTCGGCATGCCCCAAGGCGTACAGTGATAGGTCTGGTTACCAGCCAAAAAGTCCAGATAGAGACTCGAATGCATGAATCTCCATTTTTTCCCCTTGCCCAGGCTGAACACTTTTCGGAATAGCTCTTTCGTCTTGCGGCGGCTGAGGAAGTGCTCCTGATCGGGTGCGCGCTCATACGCGTAGCCGGGCGAGATCGACACCCCCACGCCCAGCTGCTCGGCATAGTCGAGAAAGGCGGCGATATCCTCGGCGGGATGCCCGTCGAAAATCGTTGCATTGACGTTGACAGTAAAGCCCTGGGCCTTGGCCGCCTTGATCGCAGAGATGGCGCGGTCGAACACACCTTTCTGGCAGACCGATTTGTCGTGATGCTCGCGCAGTCCGTCGAGATGGACGGAAAAGAACAGATAGGGCGAGGGCTGAAACAGGTGCAGCTTCTTCTCCAGAAGCAGCGCATTCGTACAGAGCGACACGAACTTCTTCTTGGCTATAAAGCCTTTGACGATCTCTCCGATTTCCCGGTGGATCAGAGGCTCACCACCAGGAATTGCCACCATCGGGGCACCGCACTCATCGACCGCGTGGAGGCATTCCTTGACTGAGAGACGACGATTGAGAATCGGCTCCGGGTAGTCGATCTTGCCGCAACCGAAGCACGTCAGGTTGCAGCGAAACAGCGGCTCGAGCATGAGCACCAGCGGATAGCGCTTACGGCCCAGCAGTTTCTGCTTGAGGATGTACGCGCCGACTCGCATTTCCTTGCGAAGGGGAATGTGCATTGTCTCCGCTTTCCGGTCTCAACAGTCCTGACGTTGTGGCGTCTTGCCAAGCGGCTTTAGACTCTCACGTGATGCCTAGCAATATATCCCCTGTATCTCGCGTCGAGTCGAGGATGCAAAACCCAAGCCTGGGCTAGATGATCCCTGGAAAGCAACGCAGTGCTCTGCCATAGGTTTCCTGGCGGGATTGGCTGGAGGGCGACTGTTCTCCTCCATTCATTTGCTACCCTCGGTGAGACGTAGCGCCGCAAATTTTTTGCGTCGATCGTTGTCAATGCATTGAGTTGCCTATATGCGGCTGCCCGTCCGGCCCCGCCGGGCGTCCCAATCGCTGCGAGCCCCAGGTCAGCGCATGTTGCAGAAGGCGATCATCGCTACCGTTGACCTCTGCATCCGCTACGCCGTGCAAGTCCTTGGGATTGCTGCCGTTTTGACAGTGATCGCCGGGGTCTATGCGGCTGACCATTTCGCCCTGGATGCGGACGTGAACCACCTGATCTCCCACGACTTGCCGTGGCGCAAGCGCGAGGCGGCTTTCGAGAGCTATTTCCCGCCGAAGGAAGAGACCATCTTGGCGGTCATCGACGCGCCGACCCCCGAGTTAGCCGCCCAAGCAAGCGCTGCTCTGGTTGCGCGACTTTCCGAGCACAAGGATCTGTTGCCGTACGTCAGCGAGGCTGGGGGAGGGCCGTTTTTCGAGAAGAATGGTCTTTTGTTTCTGCCCATCAACGAAGTCCTCGAAACGACCAAGAAGCTCGCCGGAGCGAAGCCCATCCTCCAAGCCTTGGTGCAGGAACCCAATCTGCGCGGCCTAAGCACGGCGCTCAACTACGGGCTGCTCGGGGTCCGCGCCAAGCGGTTCACGCTCGATGATCTGTCGGTAACCCTCAATATGGTCTCTGACACCTTGGACCAGGTCATCGCCGGCAGCCCCGCTACTTTCTCCTGGCACGCCATCCTTAACGGCGCGCCGCCGAGCGCAAGCGAGCGGCGCCGGTTCATTTTGATCAGGCCGACGCTCGACTACGCGGCCCTATTGCCGGGCAAAGCGGCCACCGATGCAATCCGACAGGCGGCTTCCGATCTGGATTTTGCGTCGCGTTATCGCGCGACCCTACGGCTCACCGGCCCGGTTCCCATTTCCGACGAGGAATACGCCACGCTGCAGGAAGGAGCTTTCGTCAATACCACTGCCACAATAGTGGTCGTGCTGACCATACTGTGGCTTGCGTTGCGATCCCCACGCCTCATCCTGGCGGTTTTCGCCAGTCTGCTGGCCGGTCTCTCCATTACTGCGGCGATCGGGTTGGCGCTGGTAGGTGCGCTCAATCTTATCTCGGTGGCGTTTGCGGTTCTGTTCATAGGGCTTGGTGTCGATTTCGGAATTCAGTTCAGCGTACGCTATCGCGCCGAGCGCCACGAGGTGGATGATTTGCGTCAGGCGCTCATAAATACCGCAAAACACGTTGGTGCGCCGCTGACCTTGGCCGCGGCCGCGACTGCGGCAGGATTTCTTTCGTTTCTACCGACCGATTACAAAGGACTCTCCGAGCTGGGTCTACTCGCCGGGCTCGGAATGATCGTTGCTTTTCTCACCAGCATTACTCTCATTCCTGCCTTGTTGATGCTGCTGCGAGCTCCCGGGGAGCCGGCCGAGATGGGATTCAAGGCGCTTGCGCCGGTCGACCGCTTCATGGAGCGGCGCAGGATTCCCGTCATCATCGGGACCGTGCTTGCAGTTACGGCCTGCCTGCCTTTGCTGTACTGGGTTCAATTCGACTTCAACCCCCTCAATCTCCGAAGCCCAAAGGCCGAATCGGTCGCGACGTTCCTTGAGCTCCGCAGCGATCCCGCAATCGGCGCAAGCTCGATCTTCGTGTTGGCGCCGAACAAGGAGGCGGCTGAGGTCGAAGTGAAAAATTTGACTGCCTTACCCGAGGTCGCGAGCGTGAAGACGGTCGAGAGCGTCATTCCCGACGACCAACAGCCCAAGCTCGCGGCCATTCGTCAGCTGGCGACCGTGCTTGATCCGGTTCTGCGGCCCGATCCTAACAAGAAGCCGCCGACCGATGCCGATAATGTTGCCGCGCTCAAGGCAGTGGCCGATGGTTTGAATGCTGCGGCAGGCTCGCAGACCGGTAAAGGCGCTGCCGCTGCAAAGCGGCTCGTTGAGGACCTCACCAAGCTGGCGCAAGGGGATGCTGCTCTGCGAGAGCGCGCCGAGCGGGTTATGATCTTCCCGCTCAATACCGTGCTGGATGAGCTGCGCAATTACCTTCAGGCGCAGCCCGTCACCCTGGAAACTCTTCCATCAGACATTGCGCGGGAGTGGGTAACGCAGGACGGCCGTTTCAAAGTTGAAATTCTTCCGAAGGGGGATCCCAACGACAACGAGACCCTGCGCAAATTTGCGCTCGCAGTGCTCGCGGTGGAGCCCGATGCGATCGGCGGTCCGGTTTCGATCCTCGAATCCGGCTACACCGTAGTTCGGGCATTCTTCGAGGCGGGCTTCTGGTCGCTCGCCTCCATCGCGGTTCTGCTGTGGATCGTCCTGCGCCGTTTCGGCGATGTCCTGCTCACCCTTATTCCGTTGTTGATGGCTGGGGTGGTCACGATGGAGCTCATGGTCCTATTCGGTATGAAGCTCAACTTCGCCAACATTATCGCATTGCCGCTGCTGCTCGGGGTCGGCGTAGCGTTCAAGATCTACTACATCATGGCTTGGCGCGCCGGCCAGACCGAGCTGCTGCAGTCGAGCCTCACCCGTGCCGTCATGTTTAGCGCTCTCACCACAGCCACGGCGTTCGGCAGCCTCTGGCTCTCGAGCCATCCCGGGACCTCGAGCATGGGCAAGCTTATGGCGCTCGCACTGGTGACGACGATGGCGGCGGCAGTGTTGTTTCAGCCTGTTCTGATGGGTCCGCCGCGGGAGACCGATGCCTCGGCGACGGCGTAAGCCTAGGCCATAGGCGCAGGACTGCTCAAATCAACGAGCACTTGCCCATCTTTGACCTGGGTGCGGTAGGTTTTCAGATCGGTAAAGCAGGGGGCCTGCACCGCCTTGCCGCTGGGGACATGGAAGGCCCCGAAATGCAGACTGCACTCGATGACATCCCCTTCCAACATGCCGTCTGCGAGATTGGCGAAGGCATGCGTACAGCTTCCTTCGGTCGCGTAGAAGGCTCCATCAATGTTGTACAGGGCGACGAGCTCGTCACCAACCTCGAAGGACTTCACTGTGCCTGGAGGAATATCCGCAGCGGCGCAGACCGGAACGAAGTTTTCTGGCATGACCCGACTGAATGGAGCGAGACCTTTCTGCATTAGCGGCCTGCCCGAAAAGTTCAATAGCCCAGCTGCATTTACCCTCGTCCGAAATTGAGCGTTTTAACCGGCGAATTGACCGGGTTTTGCCGGAGCATATAGGCTCGGCGGCAAAGTGTAACTTTATACCGGGAGGGCAGATGCATGGCTGAGCTAAATGAGTTGATCGAGGAGCTGGTCACGGCCAACCGCATTCTCGCCCGGGAGAACGTGGTCGACTCCTTCGGTCACATCAGTGCGCGCCATCCGGCCAATCCGCGGCGTTATCTGCTTTCACGCTCGCGGGCGCCCGATTGCATCGAGAGCGACGACATCATGGAGTTCACGCTGGACGGGGCCCCGGCCGCTGCCCGCGGTCGTGCGCCGTATCTGGAGCGCTTTATCCACGGCGCGCTCTATGAGGCGCGTCCCGACGTCATGTCGGTCGTGCATCACCACAGCGAAAGTGTCATCCCGTTCGGCGTGACAGGAATGCCGATCAGACCGATCTTCCATATGGGCG
>DATBYX010000528.1:0-7268 GCA_036513475.1 Xanthobacteraceae bacterium
GGGGCGACGTCTTCTATCAGCCAGCGCTGGAGGAGATGGATACCGTAGGGCAGTGCTGCATCTGCAACTCAGCGCATGCCCCACCTCCGCCCCATTGCAAGGAGATGTTAGCGTTTCATTTGCTCTGGATGCCGATAGTTCCGTCGCACTGGAAGTAACGGGTTACGGCATGGGCTTGAGCTGAGGGAGGGTGCCGTGAAGATCGCACTCTACATCGCTGTTCTGATCATGACCATTGCTGCACCGGGAGCACTCCGTGCGCAGCCGGTGATGGAGCCTTACTATCCCGGGTTTGCAGGGCTGCCGCCGTATGAGATTTTGGCCATCGTCCGCTCTGCGGGGCTCGATCCCGTGAGCCGCCCTGCCCGCCAGGGACCGGTTTATGTGCTACGCGCGCTCAACCCAGCAGGACAGGAAGTCCGGGTTGTGGTGGATGCCAGAATGGGCCGCATCGTGAAGGTCGTTGCCGTCGCCCCCACGGACCCCGGCGCGTTTGCCCCGCCCGCGAGCATCCCGCCCGGGCGGGCGGTGCCCGACAGCAATGCTCCGACTTCGCGCAGCCCAGCCCTCCCGTCTGGAATCGACGACGACACGGACTTTGAACCGCTACACCCGGGAGCTCCCGGCATTCTCCCGAAGCCACCGGCCCGCACGGCTGCCAAGCCGCCGCCGCTGCCGCGCGCACGGCCAAAAGAAGCGGCCGTTGCCGCACCTTCCGGTTCCGCCGCACCTATCGCCGCCGCCACGCCTGCGACCGCCACCCCTGCGACCGCCATCCCTGCGCCGGCCAGCACCGGGCCGAGCGCCAGCGCCGAAAACACGGCTCCGTCCGCCATCGCGATCGACGAGTAGCAGTTTGCGAAGATGAAAGCGCCCCGGAACCCGGGGCGCTCCCTCTTGTTCGATCTGACCGAGCGCTACCTGTATCTCAGGCAGCTTGGGCGTCGACTACCTTGAGCTGATTCCCGATCGGGATCTGCCGCGGCCTCTTGGCCTCCGGGATCTCGCGTACGAGATCGACGTGCAGGAGCCCGTTCTCGAGCGCCGCACCCTTGACCTGGACGTAGTCGGCGAGCTGGAAGACGCGCTCGAACGCGCGCGCTGCGATACCCTGGTAGAGGATTTCGCCGGGCTTCTTCTCGTCCTTCGACTGCTTATCGCCCTTGATCGTGAGGGTGTTTTCCTTGGTTTCGATCGAAAGATCGCTCTCGCCGAAACCGGCAACCGCGACCGAGATGCGATAGGCGTTCTCGCCCGTGCGCTCGATGTTGTAGGGCGGATAGCCGGGGGCAGACTCGAAGCCGTCAAGCATCGAGAAGAGCCGGTCGAAACCGACGGTGGAACGATAGAGGGGAGCTAGATCAAAAGTTCGCATGGCATAACCTCGTTGTTGAGCGAAATGCGATTGGTCCGCCACAGAGCCGGACCGGTTCTCTATGTGCACAGCCCGTTTGGGGGCCTGTGCAACGCAGATGTGGGAGCCCTGCCGCGGCTGCGCAAGAGCGGCAGGTCATTGACGCAGCAGGTCTTTTGCAAAAGTCCCTCGATCGTCATGGCCGGGGGCTTGGCCCAGCCATCCACGTCTTGACTGAGGCGCAAAGACTGGGATGCGCGGAACAAGCCAGGGAGAAGCCCTGGGACAGGCGCGCGCATGACGGCGATCGTAAATGCACCACAGTCGGGTCCCTGCGTTGAGGTGGGGTAACGCCCTGCTATAAAGCCGACCCGCACGACGCTTTTCTTCCCCCGAGCCCGGTCCCGGTTTTCAGATCCCATGACGCTTGTTTCCATTCCCGCAAATCCCACGCCTGAAGGTGCGGTGACGGGAATGCTGAAGACCCGCGACGGCATGGCGCTGCGCTTTGCCCGCTGGCCACCGCCGCCAGGACGCAAGGGCACGGTCTGCCTGTTCCAGGGCCGCGCCGAGTTCATCGAAAAATATTTCGAAACGGTGCGCGACTTGCGCGCGCGCGGCTTTGCCGTCGCCACCCTTGACTGGCGCGGGCAGGGAGGTTCCGAGCGCGCGCTGCGCAACAAGCGCAAGGGCTATGTTCAGAGCTTCTCGCAGTACCAGATCGACCTCGAAAGCTTCATCCATGAAGTAGTGCTGCCGGATTGCCCGCCTCCAGTGTTTGCGCTCGCCCACTCCATGGGGGCGACCATTCTCCTGCGCGCGGCTTACGCCGGGCACCGCTGGTTCGATCGCATGGTGTTGCTGGCGCCCATGATCGCGCTTCCGGGCATGCGCCGGATGCGGTCGACCCGCACGCTCGTCAAGGCGTTGCGGCTCATGGGGCTCGGGCGCCTCTACGTGCCGGGTCGCGATGCCTCCGTGCTGCAGAGCCGTCCGTTCGCCGGCAATCCCCTCACCTCCGATCCGGTGCGGTATGCCCGTAACGCGGCGGTGCTCGAGGCCGAGCCGTCGCTGGCGACCGGCTGGCCCACCGTGGCGTGGGCGGATGCGGCTTTTCGCGCAATGACCGAATCGCTGCAGCCATCCTATCCCGCGCGGATCCGCCAACCGCTGCTCATCATCGCTGCGGGCCTCGACGCGATCGTGTCGACAGGCGCGATCGAGGAATTTTCCATCCGGCTGCGCGCGGGTTCGCACCTGATCGTACCCGGGGCGCGGCATGAGCTGCTGATGGAGCAGGATCGTTTCCGCTCGCAGGCATTGGCGGCGTTTGATGCCTTCGTGCCGGGCACGCCGTTATTCGGTTGATCGCCGCGGCTTCAGCATGCTTGCCGATGCGAGCTCACCGCTCGGTGCCGTCATCCTGATCAGGATGACGGCTCAAATTACCGCGATGATTTCAGCACATCGAGCGCGGCGGCGTGCACGCGTTCGTCTCCCGCAGCGACAATGCGCCCTCCGGAATGAGGAGGCGTTCCTTCCCAGGTCGTTATCACCCCGCCGGCGCCAATGATGATCGGCATCAGCGGCAGCACATCATACGGCTTGAGCTCGGTTTCGATGACGAGGTCGACATGGCCCGCAGCCAGGACGCAATAGGCGTAGCAATCTCCGCCATAGCGGGAGAGCCGCACCAGCTCTTCCACGGCCGCGAAGCTCGCCCGGTCCTTTTTGTTCATGAGCAGCGGGCTGGTTGTGAACAGCACTGCATCCGAGAGCGCAGCGCAGCTGCGTGTGCGCAGGTCGCGCTTCCCGGCAGGACCGCGATAGTGCGCCCGCCCCCCGTCACCAAAAAAGCGCTCCCCGATGAAGGGCTGGTTCATCATGCCGAACACGGGTTCTCCCCCACGCAACAGCCCGATGAGAGTGCCCCAGGCCGGCATCCCGGAAATGAAAGACTTGGTGCCGTCGATCGGGTCGAGCACCCACACGTATTCGGCCTTGGTGCTCTCGCTGCCGAACTCCTCGCCGATGATGCCGTGACCGGGAAAGGTGCGATGGATGAGGTTGCGCATGGCCGTTTCCGCCGCATGGTCGGCCGCGGTCACAGGATCGAAGCTCCCAAACTTTCCTTTATCCGATATGTTCAGCGCAGTTCGAAAGAACGGCAGTATGGTCTCTCCCGAGACCGTAGCAAGCTGATCGACGAAGGCTGAAAAATCGACTGCGGACATAGCTGCCGGTTCTGGGAGGCCGCCCATTCGACCTATCGGAGACTGCCTCGTTCGGCAACAGCAGTGAGGAACCCCTATGACTGCTCGGGGCAGCCTGGGCTTCTCGGCGGCGGCCGTTGCGCTCGTCGCCACGCTTATTGCGAACTACGTCGTGAGCCAGTTTCTGCGCAATTCCATCGGCGTCATCGCGCCCAATCTGGCGCAGGAGCTGCTGCTCACACCCGCCCAGATCGGACTCTTGTCCAGCATGTTCTTTTTCCTCTTTGCCGCCATCCAGATTCCGCTGGGCATGGCGCTTGACCGTTTCGGCCCAAGGATCTGCCTCACTGTTGGAGCAGCCGTTACCGTCCTTGGGTGCATCGCGTTTGCGTCCGCTGCAAGTCCGCAAGGTTTGATCGCAGGACGTGCCTTGATGGGGTTGGGGGCCGCTGGCGCGCTGGTCGGTGCGCTCACGGTTTACGCGCGCCGCTTTCCTGCCCATCGCTTTGCGACGCTCACGGGCCTCCAGGTTGGCGTGGGCACCGTCGGAGCCTTGATCGCAACTGCCCCCCTCGGTTTTTCCGCGGCGACCATGGGCTGGCGAGGCAGCTTCCTTGCCGTCGCGGCGTTCGCCTTCGTCGTGGGTTGTTTGATTGTGGTCGTGCTGAGGAAGGACGGGGCTCACTATGGCCGCCCCGAATCAGTGCGCGAAAGCCTCGCCGGGACCGTTGCGGTCCTGCGCACGCACTCGATCGGGCGCTTGTTCGCCATGAGCCTGGTCGTCTATTCGACCTTCGGTCTCGTCACCGGGCTGTGGGGCGGGCCCTATCTCGCACACGTCTACGGCTACGGCCTCGAGCGGCGCGGGAGCCCTCCGTGATCGGTCAGATCATCGGGTCGCTGGCCTGGGGCCCGATCGATCGCCTGGTCGGAAGCTACAAGCTTCCCGTTCTCATCGGGGCTGTGGCAACCGCCGCCTCCCTCGGCTACCTCGCGCTGGTTGGAACGTTGCCGCCGACGGAGCTCGCGCTGTGGTTCGCCGTATTCGGGTTTGTGTCCGCCTTTGGTCCGCTGGCGATTGGCCACGCCAAATCGTTGTGCGCCCCCCACCAGGTCGGACGCGGGCTCACGGTATTCAATATGGGCACCATGGGGGGAACCTTTTTGACGCAGGCGATCAGTGGATTTGTGATCGAGCTTTTCCCCGCGACTGCGGATGGCAGCTATGAGCTTGCTGCCTATCGCGCGGTGTTTGCCCTCCAGGCGGGCCTTATCGTATTGGTATGCTTGGTCTATTTCGGAGCGCGCGATCCTCTCAAAAAATCGTGAGCGGCGGACCTGCTGTGGGAAACGTCACGCTGCCCGTTTTTGCGGCTTGTTTCTTGTGCGGTGCGGTGCCATGTTGTTGCGGTGCGGTAGCGCTGGCGCGTTACCGCCGCCCTCCTTGGGCGTTTCCTCCCTAAACTGGGCCGCTCTTTAATGAGCGGCCCTTTTTTTACTCTGCTTTTTTACTCTGCTTTTTTACTCGGCGGCCGCGCGGTAGGGCTGCAACTCCTGCAAGGGAATGGCGGCGATTCGCTCGGCCAGGGTCTCCAGGTCAGCAGCCATCCGACTGAAGGAGGCGGAGCGCTCGAATCGCCGCTCGTCCATGTAGATCGCGCGGTTGAGCTCAAGCTGGACCGCGTGGAGGCCGGCAGCCGGATTGCCGTAGTGCTCGGTGATGAATCCCCCAGCATAGGGCTTGTTGCGGCTCACCGAATAGCCCAGCGCGCGCAGGGTCTCCTCCGCGCACTCCACCACAGGGGCGGCGCTGCTGGTGCCGTAACGGTCTCCGATGACGACATCCGAGCGTGGACGCTCGTCCTTGGAGCCGGCGGACGACGGCATGGAGTGACAATCGATCAGCACCGCGGCCCCGAACTCCCGGTGCAGACGGGTAAACAGGCGGCGCAGCGCCCGGTGATAGGGCTTGTAGAGGCCCTCGATGCGCCGAATGGCGTCGTCCACGGGAATGCGTTGGCCATAGATCTCCTGCGCATCGCCTACGACGCGGGCGAGAGTGCCCAGTCCGCCCGCAACGCGCATCGAGCGGGTATTCGCAAAGGACGGGAGGCGGCCGTCGAACATGCGCGGGTCAAGCTCATAGGGCTCGCGATTGACGTCCACGTAGCAACGGGGGAAATGGGCGCGCAGCAGGGGAAAGCCGCGCCTCACCACCCCGAGCGCCAGCTCGTCTACGAAGCAGTCCTCCGAGCGGCGCAGCGTCGAAACGTCGAGCCGGGAGGCGGCGAGGAACGCGCGCGGATAGACGCTGCCGCTATGGGGGGAGTTGAACAGGACCGCCCCGCGCCACTGCGCCGGTTCAAGCATTTCGAACGGCGGGTCGAGCTCGTCTTTCAGTTCGAACATGATCGCCACGAAGAGGGCTTGACGCGAGAGGGAGAAACCGCGGGCACAGGCCTCCCTATCGCGACAGGCACGGCATTGTCCATGGCTCGGGTCCCGCCCGTCGGTTCACTCCATATTTACCCGCCCTGCGGCTTATGCAACGGTGAGAGGCTGCGTGAGGTCAAGCTCACCGTCGCGACGGGCTGGAAGATGCCGAAAATCATCCTTGCTGAAGATGATGGTGACATGCGCCGGTTTTTGGTGCGGGCGCTGCAGAACGCCGGCTACGAGGTGATCTCCTTCGACAATGGGCTTTCCGCCTACCAGCGCTTGCGCGAGGAGCCGTTCGAGCTTCTCCTGACCGACATCGTGATGCCGGAGATGGACGGCATCGAGCTCGCTCGCCGCGCCTCGGAGCTCGACCCCGACATCAAGATCATGTTCATCACCGGCTTTGCGGCGGTAGCGCTCAATGCCGATTCCAATGCCCCCAAGAATGCGAAGGTGCTCTCCAAGCCGGTGCACCTGCGCGAGCTCGTCAACGAAGTGCAGAAGATGCTTGCGGCCTGAAGGCCGCAATCATCAAGTAGGGCGGGTTAGCGGGCCAAGTCGGCTCGCCCGGCTTGGCTCGCGTAACCCGCGCCTTCCGGGGAGGCTCGGAGCTGAAGCCCACCCCCTGACTCACCCAGCGTGATGCTGCGCCGGGAGGCGGTGCTTGCCTCGTCTGCGCCATGAGGATATCACCAAAGCCGCCGGCTAAAGCGCGGGCGCGTAGCTCAGCGGAAGAGCACTACCTTGACATGGTAGGGGTCACAGGTTCGATCCCTGTCGCGCCCACCATTATCCTCCTGAGAACTAACAGATTTTTCAAGCACTCGAATGCCGGCCTCTCTCATGTCGTCGGGATCCAGCAGCAATTCATGCCGATCACTCCTCAATCCATTTCCGTCACGCGGACGCTTGCGCGACAGTAGAAGCGCACCACTAGCTCCGTCTGAAAAGCCACTCGCCCCGACCGACCGACCACGATCCGCACAAGATGGGCGCCGTCGGCCGGAGGCATGAAATCGATCACCGCCGCAGAGCCGGTCGCGGTTTGAAATTCGGTTTCGAGCACCAGCGTGCCGGGACGATAGCGCCGTTCCGCGCCGAGTACTGGATCCTTTGGGGCAATGAGCCAGCGCCCGTTGTCAGCGTTCCCGAGCAGTGCGGCAAAGCACGCAGCCGAATCAAACCGCGGCCAGCACAGCCAATCGATCGAGCCATCGCGACCGACCAAAGCGACCGTCTTACAGTCGCCTATCAGCGCGTAG
>DATBYX010000529.1:0-4955 GCA_036513475.1 Xanthobacteraceae bacterium
GCGTGCTCATGCAGTGCAAACGACACGCCCCAGATCATTCCGCCGCAGAGCTGGCTGTGCACCATGCGTGGATTGATAATGCGGCCCGCAGCAAAGGCGCCAACGACGCGGGTGACGCGCATCTGTCCGAGATCGGGATCGACCTTGACCTCGGCGAACACGGCCCCATGCGCGTGCATGGCGTAATTCGATTGCGCGGCCTGATCTGCTGCGCTCTTGCCTTGAGCCTCTATCTGCGCAAGGCCGGTGCGGGTGAGAATTTCAGAGTAACTCTCACTTCGGCTCTCGTCATCGCGGCGGAACAAGCGACCCCCGCGCGCGAGTACGCCGGCATTTCCGGCGCCGAACAGGGGTGAACGCTCGTCGTTCGTCGCGAGATCGGCAAGCCGCCCGACCACCTCGGCACCGGCTGTGTGGATGGCCATGCCGGCGGTCGCGGTGTGTGCCGAGCCGCCTGCGATCCCGGCATCGGGAAGGTCGGAGGTCCCGGATCTTAACTCGACCTGGTCGATATCGAGTCCAAGGCTATCCGCAGCGATCTGAGCCAGTGCGGTCCAGGCGCCCTGGCCCATGTCGTGCGCGCCAATCTCGATGACGCCGCTGCCGTCTTGACGCAGCAGTGCTTTGGCATGCCCCTCGAACATGAGCGCCGGAAAGGTCGCGGTTCCTACGCCCCAGCCGACCAAAAATCCGGCATGGTCGCGCATGCTGCGGGCTGTGCGTAGGCGGCGATCCCAGCCGAAGCGCGCAGCGCCTTGCGCGTAGCAGTCGCGCAGCGCCTTCGAAGAGAACGGTTTGCCCGAGATAGGCTCCACTTCGGCATAGTTCCTGAGCCGAAACGCCAGGGGATCCATGCTGCAGGCGTAAGCCATTTCGTCGATCGCACTTTCGAGCGCGATCGAACCGGTTGCTTCTCCTGGCGCGCGCATGAAGAGCGGCGTTCCGGTGTCGACTCGAACAGCTTCATGCGATGTCGAGATGGCGGCGCTTGCATAAATGGTGTGGGAAATATCGGAGGCAGGCTCGAAGAAGTCATCGAACGTGCTCGAAGTCGTCCTCGTTCTATGATCGAGCGCTCTCAACTTGCCCTCACCATCGGCACCCATTCGCAATGTCTGCCGCGTGGGTGCCCTGTGTCCCACCGGACCAAACATTTCCTCGCGGCGGAGTACCAGCTTGACCGGCTTTCCAACCACGCGCGCCGCGATGATGCCGAGAACCTGCGGTCCGGAGATCAGGCCTTTGGACCCGAATCCGCCGCCGAGGAACGGACTGCGGATGTGGATCGTGTCTGGGGAGATCCCGAAAAGTCCGGCCAGACGCGCCTGCGCCAGCGCAAGACCTTGGCTTGGCGTATCGACGGAGAGGGTGCCCCCGTCCCATGCCGCTACGATCGCATGCGGCTCCATTGCATTGTGATACTGGGGCGCGGTCTCGTAAGTCGCCTCGATTTGCTTTGAAGCTGCGGCAAGACCCGCCTCGACATCGCCCCGATGTACCTGCGGCGGATTTCCGACGCCAACGCCTGACGGGATGAAGCTCTCGGCTGCGTCAAGCCCCACCCGCGGCGGATCGGTATCATACCGAGGCGAGAGGAGCACAGCGCCTTCCGTTGCCGCCTCTAACGTTTCCGCGACGACCACGGCGATAGGTTGATTGGCGTAACGGACCTTATCGCTTTGCAGCAAGTCGAGGCAAAACGTGAAGGGATTTGTCTTTTCATCAGGATCCTGTGCAAGCGCCGGCCTGTTCGCCGGCGTAATGACATCAACGACGCCCGGATGAGCTTTCGCCGCCTCAACGTCGAGAAACGTGACGCGGCCGCGTGCGATGCTGCTCACGGCAAGAACGGCGTAAAGCATTCCGCGCGGATGGTGATCGGCGGCGTAGCGGGCTTTCCCCGTAACTTTGAGGATCCCATCACGACGCGTGAGCGGCTGACCTATGTTCGATCCGTGCCGAACGTGAGCGGGCCTCTGGGTGATCGTGATCTCAGCCATGGATAACTCCGGCGACGGTAGCAAAGGGGGAGGCGGGTAGGGCGGGCATCTGCTCGGGGGTCCCGGCTGCAGCGAGCGCGATGGCCCGCACGACAATTCGTCGCGCGAGCTCGATCTTGAAGCCGTTATCGCCGGAGGGTTTTGCCTCGGCGAGCGCAGCCTCGGCGGCGCGACGAAAGATAGAAGCATCTATGGGTGCGGCCGCCAGGATCCGTTCGGCCTCACGTGCTCGCCAGGGCTTCAGCGCCACTCCGCCCAGCGCGAGCCGCGCTTCCGCAATGGTGCCGCCCTCGATGCGCAGAGCAGCCGCTGCCGACACGACAGCGAATGCATAGGATGTCCGTTCGCGCACTTTCACATAACGAGAATGCGCGGCGAAACGAGCGGCCTCCTGCGGCAAGCGTACTGCGACGATCATCTCACCGGGTTCGAGCACAGTCTCTCGCTCCGGCGCATCGCCGGGCAAGCGATGAAACATCTCAAGCGAGATCTCCCGCCTACCTGCCCCGCCTTCGATCTCGACCACGGCATCGAGCGCGACGAGGGGCACGCAGAAATCGGATGGATGCGTAGCGATGCAGCTCTCGCTCCAGCCCATTATGGCGTGCAGTCTGTTGTCGCCACCGCGCGCGTCACAGCCTGCACCGGGGTTGCGTTTATTGCAGGCACTTGCAACGTCGTAGAAATAGGCGCAGCGCGTGCGCTGCAAGAGATTACCCCCTACCGTCGCCGCGTTCCGAAGCTGCGCAGACGCCCCGGACAAAAGCGCCTCCGCGGCTGCGGGAAAGCGCCGGGCGAAGCTGGGGTTGCGAGCAAGCGCCGCATTGCGGACGAGGGCACCGATGCGCACGCCGCCGTCGGGAAGCTCCTCGATGCGGTCGAGATCAGGCAGATGAGTGATATCTACGAGCCGCCTCGGGCGGGTTACGCCTCCCTTCATCAAGTCCAAAAGGTTGGTGCCGGCGGCGAGATAAGCGGCGCCTGGTTCCGAGGCGGCGACGACGGCTGCTTGCACCGTTGCAGGTCGAATATAATCGAAGTTGTTCATGCGACCTCCTGTGATCTCGCTGCCTCAAGCACCTTCTGCGCGTCCAGCACCGCTTGCGTGATCCCTTGATACGCGCCGCAGCGACAGAGATTTCCGCTCATGCCTTCGCGCACGCGCTCCGGGTCATCGTATGCTTCACCCTCGTTGATCAGACCGATGGCACTCATGATCTGGCCCGGTGTGCAGAAGCCGCATTGCAAGCCGTCATGCGCAAGAAACGCCTCTTGCACGGGATGCAGCCGGTTGCCGTCTGCCACACCTTCGATTGTGAGGACGTGCGCGCCGTCGTGACTGACCGCAAGCGCAAGGCACGAATTTATCCGTCGGCCATCGACGATGACCGTGCAAGCGCCGCACTGACCGCGGTCGCAGCCCTTCTTTGTTCCTGGCAAATCGAGGCGTTCGCGAAGAAGATCGAGAAGGGTCACCCGAGGGTCATCAAGCTCGATAGTTCTGGTGAGGCCATTCACGGTCAGTGTTGTCGAGAAGGTCATGCAGTGCTCCTGAATAGTCGGATGGTCGGCTGACACAGACCGGTCAGTATGCCGGCTCAAACTCGCGGATCGGCAGGTATGGAGTGGAGCTCACAACGGAAGAGAAGAATCCGATCCTCGGTCCATAACCATGCGCGTCGGTCCCATGCACGCCACATATGGTCCACAACATGAGAGCGCATGCGATCAGCAGAGCAGATATCCCAAAAGTGATGGCCTTGCGCATTTGAAGTTACTCCGGTGGAATGATCGTCGACGGATGCTCTATGACCCTCGGCGACCGGGTGGCGAGCAGGAGCCGGAAAGTCAGCCGGAGCTGGCGCTCTGCGACTGAGCAGGCAGATTCAAGGCCACGATTCCCGCCATGAGGCGCAGCCATTGCCCGGGCCCAATCTCCTGGATCTGCTGAACGATCACCTCCAGCGTACCGTTGCCGTTGGTTGCGCCGAAAAAGAGCAGGCTTAGGAACAGCGTAAGCGCTCGCAACGTCTTCATTTTCATCGAACACCTTCTCGGTTGCGGCTGCCTGCCTCGGCTTTCTTCGATGCGTGAACTTATTCGCTTCGGACGAACTGAATGCTTCACGGTCAGCCCTCTACATTCTTTGCGCGCCTCATATGCCCCCTCCGGACTGCGGCCATAAGGTGGACAAAGGCGAACAGCTTGTTCATTATTTCGAACAATGGATGATATCCTCCGCGACCTCGCAGCCTTCGCCGCCGTGGCGCGTACCCTCAATTTTCGGCGCGCGGCCGTTGAGCAGCAGGTTTCCGTATCGAGCCTCAGTCAGCGCCTGCGCAGCATGGAGGAACGCCTGGGCGTGCGCCTGCTGAACCGAACGACGCGCAGTGTTGCCCTAACCGAGGCCGGCGCCATGCTCCTTGAACGCATTGGACCGGCGATGCGCGATGTGACCGCCGCGCTCAACCAGGTCAGGGGGTTGCGCGACGTGCCATCGGGGCATCTGCGCATCAATGCGCCGTCGCCCGTAGCCGACCTGGTGCTCGGGCCAATGGTGGCACCGTTTCTCAAGCAGTTTCCGCAAATCGAATTGCAGATCGTAGTGGAGTCGTCGCTGATCGATATTGTTGAGAAGGGCTTCGACGCGGGCGTGCGTTATGGCGAGCGTCTCGCACAAGACATGATCGCGGTGCCCCTTGGCGGACGCCAACGTTACGCCGTGGTCGCATCGCCGGACTTTGTTGCAAGCCATGGGCGGCCGGAGCAGCCAAGGGACCTGCTGAACTTTCCGTGCATTCGCACGCGCTTTGACAGCGGTGTGATGTTGGACTGGGAGTTCGAGAAAGACGGCCGGATTGTTAAGGTGTCCCCCCGCGGGCCGTTGATCGCGAACTACTCACGCCTGCAACTAAGATCGGTATTAGACGGCCTTGGATACCATCTGACTTTTGA
>DATBYX010000530.1:0-4786 GCA_036513475.1 Xanthobacteraceae bacterium
CCCGGCCGCTCGACCTCGAACGACCCGGGTCTCGCTGCTCTGCTGCAAGCCAAGGCCGACGCGATCTGTTTTGTCGCCAAATCCTGGGACTACCACGTGCGTGTCGCACTGGAGACGACACTGGAGGAGAACCTGGCGGCAATTCGGGACAGCGTGCGCGCCGCCACGGCCGGCGGGCGGGAGGTGTTGCTCGATTGCGAGCATTTCTTCGACGGCTACAAGGCCAAGCCGCAATTTGCCTTGGCTTGCGCCAAGGCCGCCTACGAAGAAGGAGCGCGCTGGGTTGTGTTGTGCGACACCAATGGCGGCGCGCTGCCGCATGAGGTGGAGACGATCGTGGGCGAGGTGGTCAAGGTCATTCCCGGACACCATCTCGGCATCCACGCCCATAACGACACCGAGCAGGCCGTGGCCAACTCTCTCGCCGCGGTGCGCGCCGGAGCGCGGCAGATTCAAGGGACCCTCAACGGGTTGGGCGAGCGCTGCGGCAACGCAAATCTTGTCTCGATCATCCCCACCCTGGCGCTGAAGCCTGAGTTTTTCCAGCGGTTTGAAATCGGGGTATCAGACGCTCAGCTCAAAAGTTTGTCGCATGCGTCCCACACTCTCGACGAGATGCTCAACCGAGCACCGAACCGTCACGCACCCTACGTGGGCGAAAGCGCGTTTGCCACCAAAGCGGGGATTCACGCCTCCGCCATCATGAAGGATCCGGCGACCTACGAACACGTCTTGCCGGAGACGATCGGCAACCGGCGCAAGCTGCTGGTTTCCGATCAGGGAGGTAAGTCGAATTTGCTGGCGGAGCTGGACCGCATCGGCATCGGTATCGAAAAGGATGATGATCGGCTCACCCAGCTGCTGGATGAGGTGAAGCGGCGTGAGGCCATCGGCTATGCCTATGAGGCGGCCGATGCCTCCTTCGAGCTGCTGGCGCGCCGCATCCTGGGCAAGGTGCCAAATTATTTTCGGGTGGAAAAATTCGACGTAAATGTCGAGCAGCGCGACAATGCGGTCGGCGAGCGGGTGACCGTGTCGCTTGCGGTGGTCAAGGTGAAAGTGGATGACGAGACCCTGATTTCAGCGGCGGAAGGCAACGGCCCGGTGAATGCGCTCGATCTGGCGCTGCGCAAGGATCTGGGAAAGTATCAGGTATACATCAACGGACTTGACCTCACCGACTACCGCGTGCGTATTCTCAATACCGGAACGGAAGCGGTCACGCGGGTGCTGATCGAGAGCCAGGACGAAACCGGCGAGCGCTGGACCACGGTCGGGGTCTCGCCCAATATCATTGATGCGTCGTTCCAGGCACTGATGGATTCCATCGTCTATAAGCTCGTGCGCTCCGGCGCTCCGGCGTGAAACTGCGGCCATGATCGATCATGTCTCCATATGCGTGCGCGATCTCGATCGCGCTGCCCGGTTTTATCAAGCCGTGCTGGGAACGATCGGGTATAAGAAACTGCGGGAGGAGCCTCGCACCATCGGCTTCGGCAAGAATTATCCGGAATTCTGGATCAATCAGCGGCGGAGTATGACGCGACTCGAGCGAGACAGCGGTTCGCATGTCGCGGTCCGCGCACCTTCGGTCCAGGCGGTGGATGGATTCCATGCAGCGGCGCTCGCGGCGGGCGGCGAGTGCGACGGTTCGCCGGGCCCGAGACCGGAATACAGCCCGGGTTATTACGCGGCGTTCATCCGCGATCCCGACGGGAATCGTATCGAGGTGGTGACATTTCGGAAAATGCAGGGATGAAGGTGGAGCGACCGGGGGCGCCGCTATGGATACAGCAGCTCGGCAGGGTTGTGGTGCAGCAATCGCTTGATCTCGTCAGCGGTGAAGTCTTCTTCCAGCAGTAATTGACAGGTGATGCGCAGCGCCTCCACCATCGGAGGATTGTGCAGCTGTCCGCAATCACTGGAAACGACTGCGCGCGAAACCCCCACATTGCGGATGGCAGCCGCGAAATCGGCGACCGACACGCGCCACCAACGCGGTAACAGCTCGCCAGCGGTAAAGTTTATCCACACGCCCTGGTCGGCAAGCTCGCTCTGCTGGCCGAGGCTCAGGCACGAGAAGAACGGGTGATCGCAAATAATCCGCTTGACGCCGGCACGTTGTGCTGCAGGAACGATGGCAGTCATTTCCTTGAACGAAATATGTCCAAGATTGAGGATAATGTCGGCGTTCGCGACCATGCTGAAGATTTCGTGCAGAGCGGGTGCCAAGTTGCCCTCATCATCGAGCAGAAACAGCCGAGGCTTCTTGCGCGCATAATCGGACAGGCCTCCCTTGATAGTGAGACCGCGGCCGTGCTGTCCGACGGAGCCGGTCACGAGGCCATGATTCGTGGAATCGATTGTTGGCAGCCAGATCTGCCGCGCTTCGCACTTGATCGCGGCCTCTACCGCGCTGGGATTGACGCCCCCAACTTCCAAGTTGCAGGTGATGCTGCCGAATATGTCGATGCCAGGCACATGTTTGCGGGCCAGCAGCGCCATGGGTGCGGTAGGAAAGTTGTGGGTCTTGAGACAAACCCCGCGCATTCCCGCCGCTTTGGCGTCCTGCGCGAGCTCAAAGGCATCCTGAATGCGGGGATAAAGATCGGGACCGTGATGAATGTGGATATCGACGGCTCCCTGCAGGAGCTCCAGATCCAGGCGTGTCATTTCAGGCTGCCACCATCGCGTTGCGCAATTTGTTGCTCGGAGCTGCCCCTGCCCACCGAGGCGCGTGAGGACAGGCTGCGCATGATTACATCCGCTCGGCCACGATCGGCACCATCTCCTTCTCGGGTTCCGCGACCAGGCGCGCCTCCTCGAACAATTTCGGCAGGATCTCGTCCACTTTCTCGACCACAAGCAGCCGCACCGACAGGTCGGCCCGAATGAAATCCAGCCGTCGCATGTGATCGATGAGCGCGCATAAAGGGTCCCAGAAACCCTCGATGTTCAGGATAAGTATGGGTTTGCGATGCCGGCCGAGCTGTGCCCATGTGAGCTGCTCGACCAGCTCCTCCAGGGTGCCGATTCCGCCCGGCAGTGCCACAAACGCGTCCGCCCGCTCAAACATGATGCGTTTGCGTTCATGCATGTCGCGCGTGACAATGCGTTCCTGCACGCGCAGGAGCATGTGCTCGCGGTTGACCAAAAACTCCGGGATGACGCCCGTTACGCGTCCGCCGCCGTCAAGGACGGCTTCGGCCAAGGCCCCCATCAGGCCGACGGATCCCCCACCATAAACCAGCCCGATATTGCCCTTGGCCAAAACCCGGCCGAAGCTTGCGGCTGCATCCATGAAGGTGGGAGTGTTTCCTGGACCGGAAGCACAGTAGACGCAAATGGATCGGATTGCGCTCATGATGAGGAGATGTGACCTCGCTGCAACGGGCAGTCAAGCGGATTGATTTGCTGCGCCCGAGGGGTGCTTGTTGGCACCGGAAACCTCTATATGAGGGGGAGTTCGACGGTCTGCGCTGCGGCCCGTCCATGCGCGGGCCTTCCACCATATGACCGAGTTCCATCTGCGATCGACTGCGGCGTTGAAGCGCGAGGTCTCCGCCGAAGGCGGATCGCTCTTCATCATCATGCGCGCATTGTGGCCCTATATCTGGCCCTCGTACCGGCGCGACCTGAAGCTGCGGGTTGGATTCTCGATGGTCCTTCTTCTTGCCGCGAAGCTCGCGACCATTGCGGTCCCCTTCACCTTCAAATGGGCAACCGATGCGCTTACTGGGCAGGGGAGCGCGCCGGTCGCGCCGTCCTCCTGGATGGTCTGGGTGCTCGCGGCGCCCATCCTCATGACGCTTGCCTATGGCGGCATGCGTATTCTGATGGCGTTGCTGACCCAGGCTCGCGACGGCATCTTCGCCAAGGTAGCCATGAACGCAGTGCGGCGCCTCGCTTACCGCACCTTCGAGCATATGCATGAGCTCTCGCTCCGGTTCCACCTCGAGCGCAAGACCGGAGGATTGACTCGCGTTCTCGAACGCGGGCGCAACGCCATCGAGACGATCGTGCGAATGGTGATCATGCAGCTGGTGCCCACGATCCTCGAGCTCGGGCTCGTGATCGCGGTCCTGCTCTATCAGTTCGATTGGCGGTATGTCGCGGTCATTCTGGCGACCGTAGCCTGCTACATCACGTACACCTTTTACGCCACGGAATGGCGCATAGGCATTCGCAGGCGGATGAACGATAGCGACACCGATGCCAACGTCAAGGCCATCGATTCACTGCTCAACTACGAGACCGTGAAATATTTCGTGGCCGAGGAACGGGAAGCGAAGCGCTATGACCGCTCCATGGCTCGCTATGAGGAAGCGAGCGTCCAGTCCTATGTCTCCCTCGCCCTGCTCAACGCGGGTCAGGCGACGATCTTCACGGTGGGGCTCGCTGCGGTCATGGTGATGTGCGCCCATGGTATTCAGCAGGGTGTCAACACGGTCGGCGATCTTGTGATGATCAACACCATGATGATCCAGCTCTATCAGCCGCTGAATTTCATGGGCCTGGTCTATCGCGAGATCAAACAGGCGGTGATCGACATCGAGACCATGTTTTCGATCCTGCAGCGCAAGCCGGAGATCGAGGACCGACCGGGCGCACGGCCGCTCAATGTGCTCGCCGGCACCATCCGCTTCGAGAATGTCTCGTTCGCTTACGAACCGGCGCGGGCGATCCTCAAGGGCTTGAGCTTCGACGTTGCCGCCGGGCGTACCGTCGCCATCGTCGGGCCTTCGGGCGCGGGCAAATCGACGATTTCGCGGCTGCTGTTCCGCTT
>DATBYX010000531.1:0-3400 GCA_036513475.1 Xanthobacteraceae bacterium
CCAGTCGCCCGTCCCCTGCAAGACGACCCGCGACTTGGCGCCTCGAATCCATTCGGGTTGGCTGCGGTCCGGAACCAGCCACGCGAAGAAGAGAAAGGCGACGACCACGATTACCAGCCCGCGCGCCAGTCCGAACAAGAACCCCATTGTCCGGTCGAGCGCGCCCACGCGGCTGTCGAGCACCATGTCGGAGAAGCGCACCGTGATGACGGAGACGACCAGCAGGGTTCCAAGGAAAGTACCCCCGAGCACCACCGCATAGGCTACCACGTCGTTGTTGAAATATGTCTTGGCCAGGGGCAGTAGCTTCGTAAAGGAATAGAGCGTCACCAATGCCGCGATCACCCAGGCAGCAATCGACAGGATCTCGCGAACGAAGCCGCGGATCATGGCAAGCACTGCCGAGATCAGCATCACGCCGATCAGAATAATGTCGAGGAGAGTGATAGGCATGGATCGGTTCTCGTGACGTTACCCCTCGGGAGTGCGACGAATCGGCGAGGACATATTAGCAAGCCTGGGCAGGGTTCGGACCGGGGCAGCGGTTCCTCCCCAGGCCAGTCGGCCCTGCCGAAGTCGCGCCTTTGCCCGTGCTGGCAATCCCCGGTTGTCACCGCAGTCGCTGTGGAAGGGGTGTATAGCCAGACCGAGGGGTCTCGTCACCCGGGATTTGCCTTCGCTCATCCGAGCGCCGCGGGAGGTCGCCGGGTGTGCGACTGCCCACAATGTCTGCGACGAGAGCAGTGAGCCGTCCGATGAACTGGAGCTTTAGCTCTTGTTCCGCGCCGCCTTCGGAGCGGGCTGCTTCTGGAACGATTGCCCGGACAAATCCGAGCTTTTGCGCCTCTTTCACTCTGGCCGCCGTTTGGGCGACCGGCCGCACCGCGCCGGAAAGCGAGATTTCCCCGAAATAGACCGCGTCCGCAGGCAGGGGGGCACCGGCCAACGAAGATACCAGCGCAGCCGCCGCCGCGAGATCGGCAGCAGGCTCCTGGATTCGCAGTCCACCTGCCACATTGAGATAAACGTCATGGCCGGAAAGGCGCACCCCGCAATGCGCCTCCAATACGGCAATCAACATCGACAACCGATTCTGATCCCAGCCGTTCACTGCGCGGCGGGGAGTGCCGAACGAAGTAGGGGCAACCAGCGCCTGGATTTCCACCAGCACGGGCCGGGACCCTTCGATGCCGGCAAACACCGCCGTGCCTGGCGACCCGAGATCCCGTTCGGAAAGGAACAACTCCGAAGGGTTGCTCACTTCGCGCAGGCCATTGCCCGTCATCTCGAACACGCCGATTTCGTCGGTCGGACCAAACCGGTTCTTAACCGCCCTCAGTATGCGGAACTGCTGAGAACCCTCGCCCTCGAACGAGAGCACCGCATCGACCATATGCTCGACGACGCGTGGTCCTGCGAGCTGGCCGTCTTTGGTCACATGTCCGACCAGAATGACCACCGCGCCGGAGCGCTTGGCGAAGCGGATCAGAGCCTGCGCGCTCGCGCGCACCTGGGTGACCGTGCCCGGTGCCGACTCGGCAGTGTCGGTCCACATGGTCTGAATGGAATCGATGATGACGAGTCGAGGAGGGCTGGCTTCGCCGAGCGTCGCGACAATGTCTTCCACCGACGTCTCCGCCGCGAGCTGCACGGGAGCGCCTGCAAGGCCCAAGCGCTCCGCTCTTATCCTTACCTGGGCGACTGCCTCCTCCCCCGAGATGAATACCGCGCGATGGCCGCTGCGTGCGAGAGCAGCGGCGACTTGCACCAGCAGAGTGGATTTGCCGATTCCAGGATCACCGCCCAGGAGCAACACAGAGCCGCGCACGAAACCTCCGCCGGTGACGCGGTCGAACTCGGTAATCTCACAGGCAAGACGCGGCGGGTCGTGAGCTGTGCCGGCAAGTGGCTCAAGCTTGAATGCACGGCCCTTGCGCGGTTTCCGCCCCGGCATTTGCGAGCCGGACAAGGCCGAGCCTTCTTCGACAACGGTGTTCCATTCACCGCACGCATCGCATTTGCCCTGCCAGCGGCCATACACGGCACCGCAACTCTGGCAGACGAATGTCGTTTCGCGGCGCGCCATGCGGGAGGCCTCACAGCATTCGTGGCAGATCAGGAATTTGGGTTAGCATTTCGCCGGGAACTGAGATTACGCGCCGACATAGACCCGGTGGTAGCGACGGCCAAGTCTCGTGAGCACCTCATAGGGAATGGTACCCATCCCCGCGGCGACCTCGTCCACGGTCATCTCTTTCCCAATCACGGTCGCAAAGTCGCCGCGTCGCGGCCTGCCTTCGCCGAGCTCCGTCACATCGACGGCGACCAGATCCATTGACACGCGCCCGGCGATGGGACAGCGCCGCCCAGAGATGACCATGGAAGCGGGCGCCTTGCCCTTCGCCGCTCCGGCCGAGCGCGAAAAACCATCCGCATAACCGAGCCCGACAATAGCAATCCGGCTTGGCCGCCCGGCAGTCCACGTTGCGCCATATCCCACGGTTTCGCCCCGGCTCACCGTGCGCACCTGGAGGATCCGGGCTTTGAGCTCGATGACGGCACGCATAGGGTTGTTGCTAGCGGGCGTGGGATTGGCGCCATAAAGCGCGATGCCCGGCCGCACCAGGTCGCAGAAGACCGTGCTCCCGAGGAATATGCCTGACGAGTTGGCGAGCGAGGATGTGATGCCGCGATAGAGCATGCGAATTTCACGAAACGCCCGGATCTGGCGGTCGTTCAGCGGGTGATTCGGCGTCTCGGCGCAGGCGAGATGGCTCATCAGCAGGGTCAGGCCATGGTTCTCGGATTGCGCGCGGGGCGCGAGCGCGCCCGCTTCCTCGAGGCTCAGGCCCAAACGGTTCATGCCGGTATCGACGTGCAAGGCCGCGCCGCCGTGCCAGGATGTTGCAGCAAGGAAGGCATCCCATTCGGCAAGCTCGGTGATGCTGTTGACGACGGGCCGGAACGATCCGTCCGCAAAACCTTGTGCCGATCCCGGTATCATGCCGTTAAGGACGTAGATGGTGGCCGCCGGTGCAATCGCGCGTACGCCGCGTGCTTCGAAAAGATCTGCAACGAAGAAGGTGCGGCAACCCGCCTTCGCGAGCTTGCGCGTCACCGGATCAAGACCGCAGCCATAGGCATTTGCCTTGACTACTGCCGCGCACTCGACCGGCAGAGTCATGGCGGCCAGCGTCTTCCAGTTCGCCTCGATCGCGGCGAGATCGATGGTGAGGATGCCGGTCGCCTCGGTCTCGCCGGGAGCGAGGTCCAGAGCGGGACGCAAATCAGGGTCATGGACGGTCATCGCGGCTTTATGGCCGCCATCGCCGTGCGCGTCCAGTGCGCGCCAGAGTGGATCTTAACACGCCACCCTGCCGGATTTGAAACGGGTCCTTAA
>DATBYX010000532.1:0-9701 GCA_036513475.1 Xanthobacteraceae bacterium
CGGTAGAGCGCAGGAAAGCGCAGGTCATAGCAGATCGTGAGCCCAAGGCGGCCCCACGGCAAATCAGCCGTGACGGCGATCTCACCAGGTCGGTAATTTCGCGATTCGCGATAACTCTCCCCACCCGCAAGATCCACATCGAACATGTGGATCTTGTCATAACGTGCAACAATCTCGCCGCCGCGATCGATGAGAAACGACCGGTTGGCTGCCTTCTCCGGAGAGAGCTTGATGGCCAATGACCCGACGTGCAGAAATACTTTGAGCTCGCGCGCAAGCTCACGAAAGCGCGCGAGGCTGGGATCGGCTTCCTCGGGTGCGATCGCGGCAAACAGTCGATCCCGCTTGATCTCGAGAAGATTGGTCATCTCGGGCGTGAGCACGTAATCAGCGCCCCTGTCCCGGCCCTCGATTATCAGAGCTGTCGCGGCATCCAGATTGGCTTGCGGCGAGAGACCCGATCGCATTTGCACCAGCCCGGCAGTAAACATCGAATCGGGATGGGCGCTCATGCCTCGCTCTCCCGGGCGACGTTTTGATGGCCGAGCAGCGGATCAAGCTGTCCAGCCTCGTCCAGCGCGTAGAGGTCGTCGCAGCCACCCACGTGGATCGGGCCGACGAATATCTGAGGCACCGTCATGCGTCCGTGGGCTCGCGCCACCATCTGCTCTCGCCTCTTGGCATCCCGGCTCACGTCGATCTCTGTAAATGCGACTCCCTTCCGGGACAGCAGCTTTTTTGCGGCAGTGCAATACGGACAATATCTCGTAGTGTAAATTTCGATACGGTTCATGTCTCTGTCGGTTATATGGGATTGCGGCTCGGTGTCACAACCCGAGCAAATACCAGCACATCTACCGATGCCGCCCCGCCGCGGAACAGAGCCCGGGCACAGGCGTCCAGAGTTGCGCCGGAGGTCAATACGTCGTCCACAAGTAGCAGTTTGCGACCGGCGACGTCGGGCCTGCGTTCCGGCGGCACGCGGAACGCGCCCTGCACGTTCAGGGCCCGTCCGGACTTGTCCAAGCCAACCTGTTGCGGCGTTGCATTCACTCGCTTGAGAGCCCCATGTGCCACCGTGCGGCTGCTCGCCTTTCCGATCACCTCGGCAAGCAGTGCGGACTGGTTGAAGCGCCGCCACCACTGGCGGCGCCAGTGCAGCGGCACCGGTACGAGCGCATCCGCATCGGCAAGCAATAAACGGCCCGCGTTTGCCATCCAGCGCCCCATCATTGGTGCAAGGTCCAGCCGATCGCCATATTTCAAGGCATGGACGAGTGCCCGGGCGACGTCGTCGTATCGCACTGCAGCGCGCGCACGCCCATAGGCCGGGGGGTCGGAGAGGGCTTCCATCGAAAGAAGTCCCGGCCCCGCTTCGAAGGCAAATGGAATGCCCAGCCGCTCGCAATAGGGAGGCGCTATGAAGGCGAGCTTGGACCAGCAGCTTGCGCACAGGCCCGCCCCCTCCACCGGCTCGCGGCAAGACGGACAGAGCTGGGGCAAGGCGACCCGCGTGAACAGATCGACAATTCCGCGTACAGCGCGCGTCAGCTCGGCAAAGTGCCTCGCCGGAGCCGCGCTTTGCTCAATTTTTCCTTGCATTGCTACAACATTAGGTTCACGGGCGGATAGCTCGCGCACCGATGTGTTCGTGCGTTCCATATGCAGCGAAAGTAGCCGCCGAGCAAACGCCAAGCAAATATGTCGCCGCCATCACCCGCGCTGATTTTCGACCGAGCGCTGCTGCGTGCGCGCCGCCACCGTGCCGCGAAACTCGGGCCATCCACGTTCCTTTTGGACCGCGTTGCGCAGGAGCTCTCTGAAAGGCTCGCAACCGTGCTGCGGCGATTCGATCGGGCGGTCGATCTCGGCACCCCAGGCAATGCCGTCAAACGGGAGCTTATCCGTACCGGACGCGTTGGCGTCATCCTCTCCGCCGGCCCTTCTACCGCGAATGTGCTGGCACGGACGGATCACAACCGGACATTGGATGATGGCCTCGCCACCGTCGTCGACGAGGAGATGCTGCCTTTTCGCGAGGGCTCGCTCGATCTCCTCGTGTCTGCCCTCTCTCTCCAATTCGTCAATGATCTTCCTGGTACGCTTGTCCAAATCCGCCGCGTTCTGAAGCCGGACGGCCTGCTGCTTGCCGCGCTCGCAGGTGGAGATACGCTGACTGAACTACGGCAATGCTTCGCTGCCGCGGAGATCGAGACACAAGGCGGCATCTCTCCGCGGGTAATCCCCTTCCTGGATGTGCGGGCGGCAGGTGCTTTGCTTCAGCGCGCGGGCTTCGCTTTGCCGGTGGCGGACGTTGACCGCCTGACTGTCCGCTATCCTTCCGTGATTGCGCTGATGCATGACTTGCGCGCCATGGGAGCGACAAATCCCCTGGTCGAGCGCAGCCGCCGTTTGCTCAAACGCGCGACATTGGAGCGGGTCGTACAAATCTACGGTGATCGCTTCTCCGATCCTGACAAACGCATTCGAGCGACATTCGAGATCGTCTGGCTATCTGGTTGGGCACCCCATCCCGGGCAGCAAAAGCCTCTCGCGCCCGGCTCGGCAGGACAGCGACTCGCAGATGCGCTTGGAGTGAAGGAGGTTTCGGCAGGCGAGCGACCAGAGCGCTGATCTCATCAAAACAACGACGACAGGTGTGTATATAGGCCCTGTGTGGTGGAACCGAGATTACAGACTGTCGCCGCAACAGCCGCCCCGACTCCCGAAGCTATCAGCGCATATTCGATAGCGGTTGCCCCCTGCTGATCTGGGGCAAGACGCTCGCGCAACAGCGTCATGATCAGGTGCAGCTGAGATTTCTTGGACACTTTCTTCCTTGGCGCCTTGTGATGGCGTTCAGAGCAACCCCAAGAGATGGGCGATCAGGGGCTCATCTGCCGGAGGCATGGGGTAGTCTCGGAGCCGGTTTGGCCGCACCCAAGCGACTTTTTGCCTCTCGCGTGCAGTGACGCCTCCCTCCCACTTGCGGCAGACATAAAGCGGCATGAGCAGATGAAAGTCGCGATAGGCATGGCTCGCAAATGTCAGAGGTGAAAGGCACGCCTCGTGGACGGTAATCCCTAATTCCTCGTCCAGCTCCCGTATCAAGGTCTGCTCGGGCCGCTCGCCCGGTTCGACCTTCCCGCCAGGAAATTCCCACAGCCCAGCCATCGACTTGCCAACCGGACGCTGAGCGATCAGGACGCGGCCGTCCGCGTCGACAAGAGCGCAAGCGGCAACAAGGACGAGTTCCACGTTCACACTCTCGCGGACTGAGTTTAAGGGCCGAAGCGGTTAATTACCGTTCAGTGCAGGGTTGCTGCCCGTTCCGTGTTGGGCGCATGGTTAATGAATTTTGATGCGTGAGCTAAATGGATCAGGACCGGTAATCGCCGTTGATGGCGACATACTCCTTCGTCAAATCGCAGGTGAGAACGCGGTCGCGCCCGCCCCCCAGCCCGAGCGCCACCTTGACCGCAATTTCCCGCTTCCTCATGACCGCGGAGACGGCCGCCTCGTCATAGTCGGGGTCACGCTCCCCCTTGCGCGCGACCCGGATGCCGCCGAACCAGATCGAAAGCCGGTCGCGATCCGCCGGTTCTCCAGCCTTGCCGACGGCCATCACGACACGTCCCCAGTTCGCGTCTTCTCCTGCAATGGCGGTCTTTACCAGAGGCGAGTTGGCGATCGAGAGCGCGATCTTTCTTGCCGAGGTTTTCGAGACCGCCCCCTCCACGACAATCTCCACGAGCTTGCGCGCCCCTTCGCCGTCTCTGGCAACCTGTTCGGCGAGATCCTGGAGCACCGTGTCGAAGGCCTTGCGAAACGGGGAGAGCCGCGGGTCGGACATGCTTGTGATCTTCGGCGCGCCTCGGCTGCGCGCGGCCCCGGTCGCGAATGCGAGCAAAGTGTCCGACGTGGATGTGTCCCCGTCGACGGTCACCGCATTGAAACTGTCAACCACCCCTTGCTTGAGCAGAACCTGCAATACCCGGGGGGAGATTTCGGCATCGGTGAAGACAAAGGAGAGCATGGTGCCCATATCGGGAGCGATCATCCCGGCACCTTTGGCAATCCCGCAGATCGTTACCGGCGTTGAGCCGAGCCGCGCGACGGCCGCTGCGCCCTTCGGAAAGGTATCGGTTGTCATGATCGCCGTCGCGGCCTCAAGCCACTGTCCAGGCGCGGCACTCGCCACCAACTCGCCCATCACCTTGGCAAACTTGCCTGGATCCAATGGCTCGCCGATCACTCCGGTGGATGCGAGAAACACCTCGGAAGGGCGGCACCCCACGTGATCGGACACGAGCCGCGCCGTCGCCTTGGTGGTGCTGCGGCCATGTTTGCCGGTGAAGGCGTTGGCATTGCCGGAATTGACCACGAGTGCGGCGGCACGTCCACCCCGAATGCTCGCTTTACACCAGTCCACCGGTGCGGAGGGACATTTCGACCGGGTGAACACGCCGGCGACACTCGTTCCCTCTTCACACAGCGCGAGCAGTACGTCCGCTCGGCCCGCCACGCGAATCTGCGCGCAGGCGCTCGCCATTCTCAGTCCTGGAATGGGCGGCATGTCCGGAAATCGGGCAGGCGCAAGCGGCGAGCGCGGTGGTGACACGGTAAGGCTCGACCAAGACGCCTCAATCTTTCTGCTGCTCGGACGGCTTGTCCAGGCGCTCGATCTTGGCAGATTGGCGCAGCTTGGAAACGAACTCGGTCTGCGCTTTGCGCGAGAGAAAGGACTCGATCTGATCCTTCACCTTCCCGAATTCCGGTGGCTGTTTGGTGCGTTTGTCCTCCAGCTTGATGACGTGCCAACCGAATTCCGTCTTGACGGGATTGGAGACTTGGCCGGGATACATTTTGAATGCAACTTCGGCGAACTCGGGCACCATCTGGTCCTTGGTGAAATAGCCGAGATCGCCGCCTTCGGCTGCCCCCGGATCCTTCGATCGTTCTTTTGCCAATGCTGCGAAATCTCCGCCGGCCTTGAGCAAATCGACAATCACCTTGGCCTCGTCTTCGCTTTCGACCAGAATATGCCGCGCGTGTACCTCATCCTGGCCGCTCATCGATTTTACCGCATCATCGTAGGTCTGGTGCATGGCTTCATCGGTAATTGCGGCCTTCACCTCCTCCTGCAGCTCGAAACCCATCAGCAGCTTGTTGCGCAGGAAGGCCAGGCGACGCTTGAATTCGGGATTGTCCGCCAGCTGTTTCTTATCGGCGGCCTGTGTGACAAGGATGACGTCTGTCAGATACGAGACCAAGTGGTCTCGTTTGGCCTCGGGAGAGGTCGCCTGTAGCTCGGGACCGAGGTCTTCTTCCGCGAGCGCGAGATCACTCTCCTTGATCTCGGTCCCATTCACCCGGGCCATGACCCGATCGGATCCCGAGGCTGACACCTCAGAGGATGAATTTTTGGAGCAACCGAAAAGACAGGGCAAAATGAGCAACGAGACAGCCGTGGCAAAAATCCCGAGCCAGCGCTGGCCGTGCGCTGACTGAGCGAGTAAATGTGCAGAATGCATGGGGGGTCCTTCACAAGAGGTCGAAAGCGGACGGTTGCGGATTGAGCCCCACTTGGCAACCATCTAGAGCGCCATTGTGACGACAACGTGAGCAATCGTCACGACCGATTGACAAGTCTGTAACCCCCTCCTATGTGTCGGCAAACCGGCTGGATCCGTCATCAGCGTGCCCGCCACGTTCGCAAAGACGGTTGCAACGACAGAATGCTTGCGGCAGGGGGTAGAGGCAAGCATGGGACTGTCAAAGAGCTTCCGGCACGCCGTTGCCTTCAATGCGGGTTTGCTAGAGTGCAGCGACGCTCCTGCTAGGATGCAAGGATATTCCGCATGATTGGAGCTATCGCCCGCAAGCTGTTTGGTTCTTCCAACGAGCGGCGCATCAAAAGCTACTTGCCTCGGGTTGCAGAGATCAACGCCCTGGAGAGCGAGCTCGAACCGCTCTCGGACGAGGAATTGCGCGCTCGGACGGAGACGTTCAAGCAGCAGGTTGCCGCAGGGGCTTCCTTGGACGATCTTCTGGTGCCCGCATTTGCGACCTGCCGCGAAGCAGCGAAGCGCACGCTGGGACAGCGTCATTTCGACGTGCAGCTTATCGGCGGGATGATCCTGCACGAGGGGCGCATCGCCGAGATGAAGACCGGCGAAGGCAAGACGCTGGTGGCGACGTTGCCGGTGTACCTCAACGCGCTCTCCGGACGCGGAGTGCACGTGGTGACGGTCAACGACTATCTGGCAAAACGCGACGCCGAGTGGATGGGCCAGATCTACAATTTCTTGGGTCTGAAGGTGGGCGTGATCGTTCACGGCCTTGATGATGAGCAGCGCAAGCAAGCCTACGACGCGGATGTCACTTACGGTACCAACAATGAGTTGGGCTTCGACTACCTGCGCGACAACATGAAATACCGGCTGGAGGACATGGTCCAGCGCGGGCATATCTTCGCCATCGTTGACGAAGTCGACTCCATCCTGATCGACGAGGCGCGCACGCCCCTGATCATCTCGGGACCGCTCGATGATCGGTCCGATTTCTACAACACCATAGATGCGTATATCCCCAAGCTGGACAAGCCCGACTACGAGATTGACGAAAAGCAGCGCACCGTCACGCTGAGCGAAGTCGGGATGGAGAAGATGGAGCAGATGCTGCGCGGCGCCAATCTGCTCAAAGGCGACCATCTCTACGACGTGGAAAATGTCTCGGCTGTCCACCATGTGAATCAGGCGTTGCGCGCGCACAAGCTGTTTCATCGCGACAAGGACTACATCGTGCGTAACGGAGAGGTCGTCATCATTGACGAATTCACCGGTCGCATGATGCCGGGCAGACGCTATTCGGAGGGGCTGCATCAGGCTTTGGAAGCGAAGGAGCACCAGCCGATTCAGCCGGAGAACCAGACGCTCGCTTCCATCACCTTCCAGAATTACTTCCGCATGTACGAGAAGCTTGCCGGCATGACGGGCACGGCACTGACGGAGGCGGACGAGTTCATCGACATCTACAATCTCGAGGTCCTTGAAGTCCCGACCAATATGCCAATGATCCGCCTCGACGATGATGACGAGGTTTATCGCACCGCCGCCGAGAAATACCGCGCCATTCTGGGCCTGATCGAGGACTGCAAGGAGCGCGGCCAACCTGTGCTGGTCGGCACGACATCGATCGAGAAATCGGAGCAGCTCGCCGAGATGCTTCGCAAGCAAGGCTGGGAGCAGCACGACTTTGCCGATCCCAATGCATTCTCAGCGCTCTACAGCGGAGATGATGGAGCCTCAAAGGCCAAAGTCTTTGCGATCCTCAACGCCCGCTACCATGAGCAGGAAGCCTACATCATCGCACAGGCGGGCGTGCCGGGGGCGATCACCATTGCAACCAACATGGCGGGGCGCGGCACCGATATCCAGCTCGGCGGAAATGCGGACATGCGCATCCGCCACGAGCTTGCCGACGTCGAAGACATCAGCCGGCGCGATCAGGATCCGCGCGCCGCGGAGATCCGGGCGCAAGTCGCACGGCTGAAGGAGAAGGCACTCGGCGCCGGAGGCCTGTTCGTCCTCGGCACGGAACGCCACGAAAGCAGGCGCATCGACAATCAGTTGCGCGGGCGATCCGGCCGACAAGGCGATCCCGGTCACTCCAAGTTCTTCCTGTCGCTCGAGGATGATCTCATGCGCATCTTCGGGACGGACAAGCTGGACACGATGCTCAAGCGACTGGGTCTCAAGGAGGATGAGGCGATCGTTCACCCCTGGATCAACAAGGCCCTGGAAAAGGCGCAGCAGAAGGTCGAGGCCCGCAACTTCGATATTCGCAAGAATCTGCTCAAGTTCGACAACGTGATGAACGACCAGCGCAATGTGATCTTCGAGCAGCGGATCGACTGGATGAAGGACGAGACCGTAAACGAGGTCGTGGCGGACATGCGGCAGTCGGCGGTGGAGGAACTGGTCGCAAAGCACGTTCCAAAGAACGCCTATCCCGAGCAGTGGGATACTCAGGGGCTGCAGGAAGAGATCAAGCGTGTTCTCAGTCTCGACCTGCCGGTTATCGAATGGGCGAAGGAAGAAGGCATTGCCGAGGAGGAGCTACAATCGCGCATCGAGCGTCGCGCCGACGAGCACATGGCCGCCAAAGTGGCGCAATGGGGCGCCGATGTCCTGCGCTATGTCGAAAAAACGATTCTGCTGCAGACGCTCGATCACCTCTGGCGAGAGCATCTCGTCATGCTCGAGCATCTGCGCCAGGTCATCGGTTTGCGTGGATATGGACAGCGCGACCCGCTGAACGAGTACAAAGCTGAAGCCTTCAATTTGTTTGAGGCAATGAGCACCAACCTGCGCGAAGCGGTGACGGCCCAACTCATGCGAGTTGAAATCAGGACAGCCCCGCCTGAGGAAACGGCGACCTTGCCCTATATGGAGGCGCACAAGATCGATCCCTCAACCGGCGAGGACGAGATGGCGCTGGCGCGTGCCGGTGCGGTGACCCTGGCGCAACACGGGATCACCACGGCCAGCCTGACACAGGAGCGAAATCCCAAGGATCCAACCAGCTGGGGCAAGATCGGCCGCAATGAGGCTTGCCCGTGCGGATCGGGCAAGAAATACAAGCATTGCCACGGCCGCTTTGCTTAGCGCAGAGCGCTTTGGTTGCCGCCCTCCTCAGCGCCAAGAGCCGAAGCGGTCGAAGACGCCGGCTGGAGCCGCAGGCGCGGCACCGGCAAGCGTATTGTCGGTGCTCGCCGGTTTTGCTTCCGACTCGGCGTTCGCCTGTTGCCGCGGCGGTGGCGATTCCGGCTTGGCCGCCGCTACTTTCGCCCGTTTGCTGTCGGGCTGAGTCTCGGTTTTTGCGCTCCGGTTCGAGGCCGGCGTCGCAGGCTGCGCCGATGTTGCGCTGGGCTTGGCGCTCGATTCAGCAGTTTGCTCATTGCGTTTTGAGCCAAACAGATTTGCAAAGAACCCTTTTATGCCGCCCGAGTCTGCTGCGGATGCGACCTGCACCTGCGCAGGCCTCGATTCAGCCGAAGCAAGACTCACGCTGCCCGTTGGTTCGGGCTCCGCCGGCGGGTTTACATGGGCGGGAATGGTGCCTGAAGCGGTGCGGATGGTAGCGCCCGGTCCTCCATTTGATTTGACCGCCGAGAGGAATGTGGGGTTCATGCCGCCATCCACGCCCATCCGGGCCGGTACCGTCCCGGTCCCTCGGTTGATCAGCTCGGCGGTCTGAATATCGTCCTTGCGTTCTTTCTCACGTACCGCTGACGCGACCTCCGCGGGTACTCTGTAGCTGGGGCATCTGTCTGCCGGACTGAACTTGCCTGAAGACTGCGCGTTGAAGATGTAGCGCTTCTCGCAAACCTCGACCTTGGGTTCAAGCCGCGTGACCTCGAAATGGTCATAGCCTTGCTTGAGCATTTTCCAGAACGCCATGTGTGGAGAATTGCGATGCTTCGCCATGTTTACTGGCGTCATGTGGAAGGGATATGCCTGGATTTGGAACGACTTTTGGCCGCCGAAAAAGGACTCCCGCGCCAGCGAATAGATCTCGGCGATCTGCTCATCGGTCATGGCGTAACAACCGCGCGAGGAGCAGTCGCCATGGATCATGAGGAAGGCCCCTGACCGCCCATTCGCCCGGTCATAAGCATTCGGGAAACCGGTATTGAT
>DATBYX010000533.1:0-7138 GCA_036513475.1 Xanthobacteraceae bacterium
TTATGGCCACCGTCAAGCCATAGCTCGCCGCCGGTCGGGACGAGCGCAGCGAGTTTTCCTTGTGAGAGGCGCTGCATGCGTGCCGGCCATTCCGCCTTCATCATGCCCGTCTCGAAAGCCGGAGCGGGAACATGGAAGGCATGGATCGTGCGCAAGGCAGCAATGGCAACGCCGGCATTCTCGAATTGGTAACGTCCGAAAAGCTTTGGGGCGGGAAGATCGAGCAGCCCTTCCTCGTCCTGATACACCAGTCGTCCGCGCTCTTCCGTGGCGGTCCAATCCTCTCCCGCTATCCTGACGGGCACCTTGAGACGCGCAGCCGCGCGTTCGATTGCAGCGAGGGCATCGCGGGATTGGGCTGCGATGATTGCAGGCACGCCATTCTTGAGAATGCCGGCTTTCTCCGTGGCGATCTTGCCTAGGCTATCGCCGAGATACTCGGCATGATCGAGCGAGACCGGCGTGATCACGGTTGCGAGGGGCCGCTCCACGACATTGGTCGCATCCAGCCGGCCGCCCAAGCCCACTTCCAGGAGCAGGATGTCGGCTGGGTTGCGAGCGAACAGGAGGAGGCCCGCAGCGGTCGTGATCTCGAACACGGTGATCGGTGCATCGGCATTGGCACGTTCACATTCTTCGAGAGCTTCGGCCAGCTCATGGTCAGAGACCAGCGTGCCCTGGCCCGGACCGCCCAAGCGGAACCGCTCGTTGAAGCGCACGAGATGCGGCGATGTATAGACATGTACGCGCCGGCCTGCTGCCTCCAGAATGGCGCGGAGGAAGGCGATGGTGGAGCCTTTTCCGTTCGTCCCCGCAACGTGGACGACCGGGGGTAAAGAGTGCTCAGGATGATCGAGCGCATCGAGAATGCGCCGCATGCGGTCGAGGGAAAGATCGATCCGCTTGGGATGCAGCGCGGCAAGTCTTGCGACAACGGTGTCGATTGAACTCATAGGTCGATGACTTCCCGGCGTTCTCCCAGTCCGGGAAAAACTTCAGGAGAGTCGAGCCTACTACGAAGCGAGGAGAGTTTGGGCAGTCGTTGCGCCTCACCCCGCCGCCGCGCCGGGAGGATTCTCGTCCAGCGGTCGTGGACGCGCCTTGGTCAGGAGCCGGCAGAGATTGGCGAGGGTGGGCCGCAGCTTGTGGCGGTGCACGACCATGTCCACCATCCCATGCTGTTGCAGATATTCGGCACGCTGGAAGCCGTCCGGCAGTTTCTCGCGGATGGTCTGCTCGATGACACGGGGGCCGGCAAACCCGATGAGCGCACCGGGTTCTGCGAGGTGCACATCCCCCAGCATGGCATAGGAAGCAGTGACGCCCCCGGTGGTCGGGTTGGTCAGAACGACGATGTAGGGCTTTCGCGCCTCGCGCATCATCTGGACCGCTACGGTTGTACGCGGAAGCTGCATAAGGGAAAGAATGCCCTCCTGCATGCGCGCGCCCCCCGAGGCGGCGAACATGACGAACGGCGTGCCCTTGTCGACTGCGGTCTCCAGGCCCTTGATCACTGCTTCGCCGGCCGCCATGCCAAGCGACCCGCCCATGAAATCGAAGTCCTGCACCCCGATCACTACCGGGAGGCCCTCAAGCTTGCCGAACCCGAGCTTGATGGCATCGTTGGTGCCGGTCTTGCTACGTGCATCCTTGAGGCGATCCGTGTAGCGGCGCTCATCCCGGAATCGCAGCGGATCGACTGGAACGTCAGGGACCGCCACGTCGAACCAGGTCTGGTTGTCGAACATCGATTTCAGCCGCGCCGGCGCGCTCATCCGCATGTGATAGTTCGAACCGGGGATCACGAACTGGTTCGCTTCCACGTCCTTGTAGAACACGAGTTGCCCCGTTTCCGGACACTTGATCCAGAGATGCTCGGGTGTGTCGCGCCGGACGAAGTAGTTTCGAATCTTCGGGCGGACGACGTTGGATATCCAGTTCATGCAACCTTTATCTATAACGGAGCGCAGCCGGCGTCCATTTCGGCCCCCGCGCGCTTTGCCGCCGGCTCAGGAGCCATCACCCAGGGTCCGTTCTCCCGCAAGCCGTAAGCGGACGCCGGCCGCGAGCTGCGCGACCAGACCGGTCACGGCCTCGACCGTGCGCTGCGTGGCCTTGCCACTCTCATCCAGGCTGTCCTTGACCGCCGAGACCAGCGCCGATCCCACGACTACGCCATCAGCGCCGCGAGCAATTGCGGCTGCCTGGTCCGCGGTGCGCACACCGAACCCAACCGCAACCGGAAGCCGAGAATGGCGCTTGATACGAGCGACCGCCTCGGCCGTCCGCGCCGAGTCGGGCGCCGCCGTGCCGGTAATCCCGGTGATCGAGACATAGTAGACAAACCCGGACGTATTCGCGAGAACGGCCGGCAGGCGCCGCTCATCCGTGGTCGGGGTAGCGAGGCGAATAAAATTGAGGCCCGCCAGCAACGCGGGAAGGCAGAGCTCCTCGTCCTCTTCCGGCGGCAGGTCGACAACGATCAGACCATCGACGCCTGCGTCTTTTGCATCTCTCAGAAACCGATCTACGCGGTAGATATAGATCGGATTGTAGTAGCCCATGAGAACAATAGGCACGTCGTTGTTTGCGCGTCGAAACGCACGCACCATATCGAGCGTCTTGCGCAAGGTCTGGCCGGACTTGAGCGCCCTCTGCGAGGAGAGCTGGATTGCCGGCCCATCCGCCATGGGATCGGTAAACGGCATGCCGAGCTCGATCACGTCCGCACCCGCGGCTGGCAGCGCCTGCAGAATGGCAAGGGAGGTCTCCGGCCCGGGATCGCCCGCGGTAATGAAAGTCACCAGCGCTGCCCGGCCTTCCGCCTTCAGCGCAGCAAATTTCTGGTCGATGCGCGTGATGCTCATGTTTTGCTACGGGGCCCGTCGCGCCGCCGCCAGCGCATCGCCGCCATGCGGACATTGATCGTACCCAGCATGAATATCAGGACTGAGCCGATGAATTGTACCCATTCCTTCTTTTCCAGTGCGGGCCCGGAGCCGAGCAGCCTGACCTTCAGGAAATACAAGATGTACGCAACCGACACGATGATCAGAACCCATCCGATGAGCTTCTGTCTGCTCATCAAAACAGCCCTCGACCTTATCAGTGGACCTGTTCACCGCGGTGTCGTTTCACGTACTCGGCCACGCTCGCGAGGTCCTTGTCGCCGCGGCCGGATAAATTGAGCACCATCAGATGCTCCCGCGGCTTGCGCGGAGCAATATCCATGACGCGAGCGAGCGCATGCGCCGGCTCAAGTGCCGGAATGATCCCTTCGAGGCGCGAGCAGAGTTCAAACGCCGCTACCGCCTCCTCGTCCGTCGCGGAAAGATATTGCACCCGTTTTACGTCATTAAGCCAAGCGTGCTCGGGGCCAATGCCGGGATAGTCGAGACCGGCTGAGATCGAGTGCGCCTCCTTGATCTGCCCCTCATCGTCCATGAGCAGATACGTGCGATTTCCATGCAGCACGCCCGGACGACCGCCGGCAATCGATGCGGCGTGCAGCCCGGTGCCGAGCCCATGCCCGGCCGCCTCCACCCCGTAGATCTCGACCTCAACCTCGTCGAGAAACGGATGGAACAGGCCCATTGCGTTCGAGCCGCCGCCGATACACGCGATCAGGGAATTGGGGAGGCGACCTTCGGCCTCCATCATCTGCTCGCGAGTCTCCGTGCCGATAATGCACTGGAAGTCGCGTACCATCATCGGATACGGATGCGGGCCCGCGACCGTTCCGATGCAATAGAACGTGTCGGCGACGTTGGTGACCCAATCCCGCAATGCTTCGTTCATTGCGTCCTTGAGCGTCTGCGATCCCGAGGTGACCGGCCGCACCTCGGCCCCCAATGCCTGCATGCGTTGAACGTTTGGCTTCTGCCGCTCTACGTCGACCACGCCCATATAGACGATGCATTGGAGACCGAATTTCGCGCACAGGGTCGCGGTAGCCACCCCATGCATTCCCGCGCCGGTCTCCGCGATGACCCGCCGCTTGCCCATACGCTGCGCCAGCAGGATTTGTCCGAGGACGTTGTTCACCTTGTGGGCGCCGGTGTGATTGAGATCTTCGCGCTTGAAGTAGATCCTCGCGCCACCGAGATGCGCGCTCATGCGCTCGGCGAAATAGAGTGGCGACGGCCTGCCGACGTAGTGCTTGAGGTGCCGATCGATCTCGGTCTGGAACGCAGGATCCCTCTTGGCGGCAGCATACGCGCCTTCGAGCTCCAGGATGAGCGGCATCAGCGTCTCGGCCACAAACCGCCCGCCATAGAGGCCGAAGTGGCCACGCTCGTCGGGGCCGGTGCGGAACGAATTACGCTGCTGGATCGTCATCACTCGCTCGCCGCGATCTGCTTCTCGGTCGCACGCCTCGCCGCTGCCACGAAGGCGCGGATCCTGTCGGGATCCTTCTCGCCGAGAGCGCGCTCGATCCCGGAAGATACATCGACGCCCGGCGCTTGGGTGATGCGCAGGGCTTCTGCCACGTTGTCCACGTCAAGCCCGCCAGAGAGCATGAACGGTGCAGCCGTTGCAATATTGCGCAGCAAGTGCCAATCGAACCTGCGGCCGAGACCGCCGGGGCGCGACGCCTCGCGTGGGGCGCGCGCGTCGAATATCAGTCGGTCCGCCTGCTGCTCGTAGGTCCCGATGGCTGCGAGATCGGCCTCCTCCGCAATCGGCAGCGCCTTCATGACCGGCAGCCCAAACTGCCGCCGCACGGCGCTCACCCGGTCGGGACTCTCGCGCCCATGCAACTGGAGCAGGTCAGGCGCGAGGCTGTCCATGATTTGCCGGAGCAAGGCGTCGGTGGCATCGACCGAAAGGGCGACCTTGAGCGCCCGCCCGCGCACGCGCTCGCTCAAGGCGCGCGCAGTGTCAAATGCGACGTTCCGGGGGGAAGGTGGAAAGAACACAAATCCGATCATGTCGGCACCGGAGTCCAGCGCCGCGTCCACCGCTTCGGCCGACTTCAATCCGCAAATCTTGACGATCAGACTCATCAGTCCGCTTGGTATGCCCGCTCAGGCCGCGGGCGGTGCAATGGTCAATCGCGGCTGGTAGCTGGACTGTGGAACCGGGCTGGGCAACTGGCTCGGCTCTCCCACGCGCTGCTTCAGCCGGTCGAGCTCCGACGCAAGCGCGCGCGCTTGCGCTTGCGCCAGCCTGGCAGCACGCCGCCATTTCGCCTGCCTGATCCAGGCCGCGGCGCCGCCAAGCACAACGCCGGCGATAGCGACCCCCAGCAGCAATGCAAACAAAGGTACTGTGACGGCCAGGGCAGGATGCGCCTGATCAAAGGGATCGAGCGTCACCACTACGCTATGCCGGTTTGCCACGGCAAAGGCGACGAAAACGATCGCGAGCGGTACGAAGATGAATCCCGTGACGAGCTTGCGCAACATGAGCGTTCGTTCCGTAGTGTGACAGAAACGGGACGGCTCTCCGGCCCGTCTCCCTCCGGGAAGCCCTTCACGCGCCTGCCGGCCGACTCAAAGGGGCGCAGGCAGCGTCACCGGTTCGGGCGCGGGAGCACGGTTGAGCCGCTCACGCATTTCCTTTCCGGTTTTGAAGAACGGCACTGATTTCTTTTCCACGGCAACGTGCGCGCCAGTGCGCGGATTGCGTCCGGTGCGCGCGGGGCGATTCTTGACCGAGAAGGCGCCGAAACCACGGAGCTCCACCCGATCGCCCCTCGCCATCGCCGCAGTGATCTCGTGGAGAATGGCATTGATGATGTTCTCCACGTCGCGCTGATACAGGTGCGGGTTCTGCAGGGAGATGCGCTGAACGAGCTCGGACTTGATCATGGACGATGCCGGTCTGCTGTGGGCCGAGAAATCCAAGGTCAGTGTTCTGGCTTCGGGACGCGCCTCTAGTTCCCGAGCGGAGGCTGCCAAAGCGCCAACAAACCGTCAAGGTTGAGTCGGTCCATCGCCTGCACACTGCCCCAGCCCTGCATGCGCTGGGCCAACGAGTTCAGGCCCGCTGCTTCGAGAGCTGCGATCACCATGGTGTGCAGGAACGGCAGATCACTGAGCCGGTCGTGCAAGCGGTAGTCGCGAACCGGCGTTTTCGGATCGATGTTCTTCGCTTTCGCGAGCCACGCGAGCGCCGCCCGCTCGTCCCCGAGCTCGTCGATCAGCTTGAGCGGAACGCCCTGGCGGCCCGTGAAAACCCGCCCATCCGCAACGCGATCGAGGCTGGCATCGTCAAGATGGCGACGCGCCTGTACCAAGCCACGAAACCAAGCGTAGGAATCAGCGACGATGGATTCGATTGCAGCTCGCGCTTCGGGGGAGGTGGGCTCGAACCCATTGGGCGACGCCTTGAGCGGACTCGACTTGATTTCCTCGACCTTGATGCCGAGGGTTTTCAGAAGGTCTCCAACATTGGGATATTGGAACAGCACGCCAATCGAGCCGATGAGGGATGTTTCCTGCGCGACGATGTAGTCCCCCGCGATTGCCGTAATGTAGCCGCCGGACGCGGCCAGCCCGTCCACGACGACGACCAGCGGCTTGTGCTCTTTGAGGCGCATCAATGAATCGTAGAGCTGCTCGGAGCCCGCTGTCGTGCCGCCCGGGCTGTTGATGTGGACGATCACAGCCGGAGCGCGCGACTTCTCCAGTCGTTCCAGTGCCTCGACTCGATCCTGGTCGGTTCGAATCAGGCCAGTGATCGTGACGCGCGCGATGGAGCCGCCCGGCTGTCCGGTCAGCATGGAGGTTCCAGGAAGCCGCAGGGCGGCACCGAGGGCGATCACTGCGCCGATGGCGAGCACCACCGCGAGCGCGCGCCAGAATGTCAGCTTGCGCCGCATGCGACGGCGATCGACGATGGTATCAGCATCGAGCGTCATGCTTGATCTCCAAAGGCCTATTCTTTGTCCTCGGGTTCTTTGTCCTCGGGTTCTTTGTCCTCGGGTTCTTTGTCCTCGGGTTCTTTGTCCTCAGGTTCTTTGTCCTCAGGCGGCTTATCCGCTGGTTTTTCGGTGGCGCGCCTGAGCGCCGTTCCGAGGATGTCGCCGAGCGTGGCCCCGGAATCCGAGGAGCCATACTGGGCGATGGCTTCCTTTTCCTCTGCCACTTCGAGCGCCTTGATCGATACCTGCACCTTGCGTGTGCGCCGGTCG
>DATBYX010000534.1:0-4889 GCA_036513475.1 Xanthobacteraceae bacterium
TCGATGATGTGGACGACCGCCTTCTCGCTCATCGCAGCCTCTCCACCCAGAAGCGGAGCGAAATTGATCCTTCTTCTGGAACAGGTTTTGGCGCTTTATGCGACGCAGGAGGCGATCAAGCTACGAGCGTGCGGCGGAGTCGAGTGCACAATGGTATTGGCGATACTTTGGTACCACGCAACAATTGTTGCCGGCATCGGAAAAGGTGGTGCTGACACCCGCCGCAGATCGACACCAAAGTATGATGGACGTTGCATGCAGAGTGGCGCACTTTCACATAACGGCGACCGTCCGGAAGGACCAAAATGGACAGCGAGCTCAGCCGCGTCGTTGACGCGCTTCCCGGCCTGGTATGGACTGCACCCCCTGACGGGCACATCGACTTCCTCAATCAACGCTGGTGCGAGTATACGAACCTTGGGCTCGGCGAATCCTATGGCCGGGGCTGGCAGAGGGTGGTCCACCCCGAAGACCTGTCTGGGCTGCTCGAACGCTGGCGATCTATTCTGGCTTCTGGCGAGCCAGGTGAAATGGAAGCGCGGCTACGGCGCTTCGACGGTGAGTACCGCTGGTTCCTGGTCCGGGCTTCTCCCATGGCCGACGCATCCGGGCATCTCGTGAAATGGTGCGGCACGGGCACGGATATCGAGGACCGGAAGCGGGCCGAGGAGGCCTTAAATGCGCCGTGGTGGCTTCAGGCTTCTGCCCGCGAGCACCATTTTCGTTCCGTCACCGACAATATTGAGGCCCTCGCCGCTCTCGTGACTCCAGCGGGTCAAGTCGAGCTCGTCAATCGCCAGGCCCTGGAATATTTCGGTGTGACGCTCGAGGAACTAAAGCGCCGGGCCATTGCCGACGTCGTGCATCCCGATGACATTCCGCCCGTACGCGCCGCCTGGATGCAGGCGGTCGAAGCCGGCCGTCCGTACGACGTCGAGGAGCGCCTGCGCGGTGCCGATGGAGTCTACCGCTGGTTCCATACGCGCGGCTTCCCTTTGCGAGACACGCAAGGACACATCCTCCTTTGGTACCTCATCAAAAGAGATGTCGATGACCTTAAGCGGGGCGAAACGCTGCTGGCGGGTGAAAAGCGGTTGCTCGAGATGGTGGCGGGCTGCCATTCGATGTCGGAAATACTCGAAACGATCTGTCGGCTTGTCGAAAGCACGGCGAGCGGGTGTTACTGCAGCGTCGTGTTGATCGATCCGAGCGGCACGCGTGTGGAACATGGAGCCGCACCTAGCCTTCCAGCCAGCTACATGAGCGCCTGTATTGGCCGACCAGTAAATATCGATTCCGGTCCGTGCGGGATGGCGGCGTACCTGAACAAACAAGTCATTGCGGCTGACCTGACGACCGACATACGATGGGCCGAGTGGCGCCCAATGGCCTTGGCGCATGGGCTGCAGTCCTGCTGGTCAACGCCGATCACGTCCGCGGCTGGCAAGGCTTTGGGCTCGTTTGCGCTCTACTACAGCCAGCCGAGAACGCCCACGCCACTCCATCAAAGTCTTATCGAGCAGTTCATGCACATTGCGCGCATCGCCATCGAGCGCCGGCTCTCGGAAGAGACCCTCAGCAAGGTGCGATCAGAGCTGGCACATGTGGCCAGGGTCCAAAGCCTCGGAGTATTGACCGCCTCGATCGCGCACGAAGTCAACCAACCGCTGGCGGGCATCATCACCAACGCCAGCACATGTCTGCGGATGCTGGCGGCCGATCCTCCAAACATCGATGGCGCACGGGAAACCGCGCGCCGCACGATCCGCGATGGCAACCGTGCGTCAGAGGTAATCGCGCGATTGCGCGCGCTCTTTAGCAAAAAGGATGCCACGGCCGAATCGGTAAACTTAAACGAGGCTACACAGGAGGTGATTGCACTTTCCTTGAGCGAGCTCCAGAGAGCTCGGGTGACTGTACGAACGGAATTTGCCGACGACCTCCCGACTGTTACAGGCGATCGTGTCCAGCTTCAGCAGGTCATCCTGAACCTGGTCCTGAACGCGTCGGATGCCATGCGCAGCGTCAACGATCGTCCGAGGAAGTTGGTAATAGGAACCGAACGAGACGGACACGATCTTGTGCGGCTGACCGTGCAAGATACGGGAGTAGGCTTCGACCCGCAAAAACAGGACAAGCTTTTCGAGGCGTTCTATTCCACCAAGAGCGGCGGTATGGGTATCGGCCTCTCAGTCAGTCGCTCCATTATCGCAGGTCACCGCGGCCGCATCTGGGCAGCACATAATAATGGTCCGGGAGCGACCTTTGGCTTCTCTATTCCGTGCAGATCCGATTGCAGTAGCGACATGGACGATGTTTCTGCTGTTCACACATCTGGTGTGACCAGTGATGTGCACGTCATGAGGAAAGTGGGATGACCACAGATTCGCTCGTGGCGGTTGTTGACGACGATCAATCTGTGCGCGAATCGTTACCCGACCTGCTGCGGGAGTTCGGTTTCAGGTCCCAGGCGTTCTCATCGGCGGAAGATTTCCTCGCGTCCGAGTGCGTGAGCGAGACCCGTTGTTTGATCCTGGACATTGCCATGCCGGGCATGTCTGGACCCGATCTGCAACGGGAATTGATGCTGCGCCGGCAACAGATTCCGATCGTCTTCATCACTGCACACGGAGATGAGACGGTGCGTCCACGCGTGCTCGAACAGGGTGCGGTAGAGTGCCTTATCAAGCCATTCAGTGATACGGCGTTACGTGAGGCGGTCAATACGGCCTTCGGTTGACCTGAGCAGATCCGCCTCGTCCTTGCATCGCAGGCTACTGGCTGAATACCATAGATTAGCGAGCGTGGTTGATCATGACGCGGGGTCATCAATGTCGCACGCTACACCAATCGTGTTCGTCGTTGACGACGACATCTCGGTGCGCGAATCGCTGGAATTGCTGATCCGCTCCGCAGGTTGGGAGCCGGAAACCTTCGAATCCGCTCAGGAGTTCCTGTCTCGCCCGCGGGTGAGCGTCCCCAGCTGCCTGGTTCTCGACGTCGGTCTGCCCGGTCTCAATGGTCTCGAGTTGCAGGAGCGGGTGGCGCTCGATCGGACGGACATGCCCATCATGTTCATCACGGACTACGGCGATGTTCCGACGACCGTCCAGGCCATGAAGGCGGGAGCCGTCGAGTTCTTGACCAAGCCATATCGCGACGACGTCCTCTTGAGTGCCATCCGCCAAGCCCTCGAGCGAAGCAGGACTGCACTTGATCACGCGGCAGAGATACGGGTGCTCCGAGACCGTTATGCCTTACTCAGTCGCCGTGAGCGGGAGGTCATGGCATTGGTCGTCTCTGGCCACTTGAACAAGCAGGTCGGGGGCGAGCTCGGGATCAGTGAGATCACGGTGAAAGCACATCGAGGCAAGGTGATGCGAAAAATGGGGGCCAAATCTCTCGCCGATCTGGTGACCATGGCTGCGAGACTGCGCGTGACGCCCGCACCGAAACGGTGACACTCGAACGATGCCCTGTTGCCCCGACGTCAAAGCCGAGCCCCGAGACCAGTTCTGATCACGCTTCTCGGCTATACCGCAGTGATGACCCGTGCCACACCTCCCTCGCCGGGCCACACTAGCCGCAACTGCGCACTAGCGAGGTCGCAAGCGGATCATGACTGCTGGCCTAGTAGCCGTTTTCGGAGGAACCGGTTTTCTCGGGCGCCGTATCGTTCGGCATCTTCGCAACCGAGAATACACCGTTCGGATCGCGTCAAGGCATCCGGAACGCCGACAACGACTGTTCGGCACAGATGATACTCACATTCAGTCAGTTAAGGCGAACGTTCGCGACGAACGGTCAGTCACTGATGCGATTGCTGGCGCTCACACAGTGGTAAATGCCGTCAGCCTTTACGTTGAACATGGTGACGAGACATTTCATTCCATCCACGTCGAGGCTGCCCAACGAGTAGCAGTTCAAGCGCAACGGGCGGGGATCAAGCACCTTGTCCATGTTTCCGGTATCGGCTCTGACCCTCGTTCGCGATCACTGTACATTCGAAAGCGTGGCGAAGGCGAATTGGCGGTTCTAGGCGCATGCGCAAACGCAATTATCATACGTCCGGCGGTCATGTTTGGCCCAGATGACGCGTTTCTCACCACCATTCTCAACCTCCTAAAGCGCCTTCCAATCTACCCAATGTTCGGCAGCGGCGTGACACGATTGCAACCGGCCTATGTAGAAGATGTAGCCGAGGCCATCGTCAGAGCGGCGCAACGGACAGAAACAAACGCAATCACATTCGAGTGCGGCGGCCCGCGCATCTATACTTACGAGGAAGTTCTCAGAACTATCGCTCGCGAAACAGGGTTGAAGCGCATCCTGATTCCGGTTCCATTTGGCGCTTGGAAAGCATTGGCGTGGATCGCGGAGATGATGCCAAGTCCGCCTATCACTCGGAATCAAGTGGAGCTGATGCAGGTCGATAATGTGCCATCGTCCGAGATGCCCGGATTTGGTCAACTTGGAATTTCGCCGCACACCGTCGAGGAGACGCTTCAAGAACTTTTGCGCAGGCAGTAGAAGCATCCACTGCCCCCCCCGTTTTCTCTTCTCTAGCCACTTCTCGGGTGTTGAGATCCCTGCTAGGCTTTGCCACTCTCGCGAAAGGCGGTGATGCAAAAGAAGCGGACAAGCCGAAGAGCGGGAGTAACGCCCCGCTTCGCTCGTGCTATTTTGATGGAGGAGACATTCATGCGCAGGATCTTGCCCGTTGCAATCGCATTCGCCGCTTTATCCATATCCAATACTGGAGCCCGCGCCGATGGTACATGGTGCGCGCACTACGGCACTGGCTTGGAAGGGATGAACTGCGGTTTCTACTCATTTGAGCAATGCCGCGCCACCGTGTCGGGGGTCGGTGGATTTTGCCAAGCCAATAT
>DATBYX010000535.1:0-2652 GCA_036513475.1 Xanthobacteraceae bacterium
ATCATAGTCGCCATTGGCCCAGCGGTACTCTATGGCAATGCTCTCGCCCTCCACGTAGCCAGTGTCGCGCAAGCCTTGGCGAAAGGCCTCTGCCAGGTAACCAGAATCTGCCGTCGACCTGCCGCTCATGAACCCGATCACGGGCATCGCCGTCTGCTGCGCGCGCGCCGCGAACGGCCACGTAGCCGCCGCGCCGAGGAGCGCCATGAAATCGCGTCGTCGCATCCTCATTTCAATCACATCGCCGGCTGAGGAAGGTGCGGTAGAATATCCTATGAGCCCAGAAATTTCGAGGTGCACGCAACAGGATTACAACCAGATTCTCGGCGAGCTACAAGATTTCTGGGACGGTCGGGAAACCCGTCCGCTTCACCATCCGATGTTCATCCATGAGTTTGGAGACTCGGCATTTGTCATCCGCGACTGTGCCAAAATCGTTGCCTACCTGTTTGGCTTCGTCTCACAGGTCGGACCAGTCGGTTATGTGCATCTTGTCGCTGTTCGAGCATCCGCTCGGAGGCAGGGTCTTGGACAAGCACTTTTTAATCGCTTCATCGAATTTGCACGAGGACGGGGATGCACACAGATCAAAGCCATTACAACGCCGTCAAATTCAAGCTCCATCGCCTTTCACAAAAGCTTCGGGATGGAGCTGTTGGGGCATCCTAATGCCGAGGGGGTTCCCGTCCTCCCCGATTACGCCGGTCCCGATCAGCCGCGCGTCGTCTTTTGGAAGGCCATCTAATACCCAACCGCACCCCGGAGCCCTCCAGCGCTCTTTGTTCATGCTTTGCGGTTTTCATCTCAAGATTCTCAATTGTCAGCGACTCGTCCGCTTACCCTCCAATACTCTTCGTGAATGCGGACATCCTTCTTCGGCCGCCCAGCGGCTCTGAGCAGTCGCAGCAAAACGCTTGCGATACGAGGCATCCCGGGAGACGACCTCTTCCGCGGGAATTGCGCCAGCTCAGCGCGGGCGATCGAGATACTTCAATTGGCCGGTCTCCAGATTCCACAGACCGACGGCACCATCGCATGCTGCAATCCAGATTTCGTAATTGGTCGATCCCCACGAGATGGCGCAGATTTCCTTGCTCGCGCGAAAACGGCGAGGCAAGCCATTGCCTGCAATGTCGCGCACAATCAGCTCTTGGTCCGCCGCAACGGCGAGCTGCTCGTGCGAATAGGCCCATGGCATTGCATCCTGTGCAGAGCACAGCCGTGCTGAGGCGGTCAACACAAGAATGCCTGCCACCATGCGGCAGAGAAGCTGGATCATCGGTCGGTATCGTTGCCAGGGGCGCGCCTGGAGGCCTGCGCAACTACTACCATGTCCGCTATGTCTCGTTTGCGACCGAAGTCGGGCGGCCGTGCGGTACATCGTGATGTGCCTCAACGGACCAAGTGCGCCGCAGCAAACACCCTGCCTATTGGGCGGCCTTCCACAGTTGTGCGGATGCTGTTTCCTGCATCTGGACTGCCTCATGGGGGCTCGCGTGACGCGTACTCGGCCCGGATTTGATGCCGTCGAATGTGTCAGGCCCATCATGAGATTAACCCGGCTGAACGCTCTGCGCATGCGTGAACACGTTGTTCGGGTCGAAGGCGGACTTGATTTGTTTGAGCCGTTGGAGGTTCGCTCCCCAGTACGCGCCCTGCCAGTCTGTCAGGTCAAGATCGCAGTAGTTCACGTAGGCGGCCCCCGACACATAAGGTCGCATCGCCGCGTACAGCGCGCGCATGTCGCTGAGGCGCTGGGGCGTATCGCTCGGGCTTGTCCACGAGCTGCCGTACTGGATGCAATAGAGCGCGCTGCGGTGTGCGAACGCGGTCGCGTCTGGGGCGACGCTCGCGATCGAGCCGCCGTATGAGTCGCAGATAACATAGACGCTGCCGCGGCGATTGACCTCGCTCATGAGCATCGAGAGACCGGCATCCGAAATCGGGGAAGTCGCATAGTCGGACTTTCCCTTCATCGGCGCGGACGTGTAGGTCCAGCCATCTGAGCCGGCAAAATAGTTCACAGCTTTCCAGTACGTCATCGGCACCGACGGCGCGGAGGAGAGGAATTTGAGCTCGCGTTGCAATTCCTGGCTCGTCCCGACGGATTGGCCGGCGCACCGCACCCCAATCAGTCCGCTTGAGTGCCGGGTGATGACAAGGTTGGAGTGGATCGTTCGGGGGGCCTGCGGCGCCCACGCCTGCCATGCTTTCATGATCGACGACGCGTGCGCGAGGGACAGCGGGGCCGATCTGATGTTGAAGATGAGCACGTTCGTGAGCGGAATGAGTTGTAGCTGATAGCCGGTCGCAACCCCGAAGGTTCCGCCGCCGCCTCCACGGCACGCCCAGAACAGGTCCGCGTTCTGTTGGGCGTCAGCGTGCACCTGTTTGCCTTGGGGATCGACGAGATCGACGGACAATGTGTTGTCGCACGCGAGCCCAAAGGGTCTCGCGAGATACCCGTAGCCGCCGCCGAGCAGGTGCCCCGATACGCCGACCGTCGGACAGCTGCCGCCGGGAAATGCGAAGCCCCGCGGTGCAATGGCCTGATACAGCTGTCCAAGGGACGCGCCCGCGCCGACGGTCGCGGTTTTCGTCGCCACATCGATGGCAATCGAATTCATCAGTCGCAAATCGATGACCACGCTC
>DATBYX010000536.1:0-2696 GCA_036513475.1 Xanthobacteraceae bacterium
ACCACAAACCCCCTCCGTCGTCGCTCGTGGTCCCGATCAGCTTGCTGCCTTGCTGGGTCCAGACACTACCGCCGCGCGTGAACACCCATGCCGCCCCAGCTGGGCCGACGGGGGGCGAGCGATCGCGATCTGCATTGTTGGGGCCAGGGCCACCGACGATGGCGGTTTTGCCGTCGGCCGACAGCGCAACGGACGTGCCTTGATACGCGACCCGTGGCGCGCCGGTGCCGACCAGCTGCGGGACATGCTGATGGGACCGCGCCGGTGCAAGTTGTTCCCGCGCAGTCGGTCCCTCGGACGCGCGCTCGGCCGCAACGCCGCGGGCGTTGGGGTTGCTGGGAAGGCCGACTTCCCAGGCCAATCGCTCGTAAATCCCGCCGAACCCCAGCGCGGCGGTTTCCTTTTCATAACGGTCCCAGAGACCTATGAGCACGAGAAGCGCAAAGGCAGCTGCCCCCAGAATGGGTATCGCAAAAAGAATACGGCCCAGCATTCGTGCCATCATGAGGCCCGCAGAGTTCACTTCGAAGGAAAGTGCACGTAGCCGGGTTTTGTGTTGATTGTGCGGTGCCTGCCGCCCTGGGCGGGGAAGACCTATTTACCTTGGATGGTAATCTGTTAGCGGTTAAGGCAGCCGTCGTGCGATCTTGGCTCATGTCGTTTACAGCTTTGCGGCTTCGATGAGCGCTATCGCGCTGCTACGAAGCTTGGACTGCTGCTGTGTGAGCTTTTTCAGAAACCTATCGTCGGCAGTCACGAACCGGCATTGTTTTTCGACAGCCAGCGCCAGGTACAAACAGTCGTAAGCGGGGTGATTGACCTCGATCGATATTCGCGTTGCAGTCTCGCATAAAGATCGCATCGGCAGGAGCTCGATGTCGGCGCCCTGTAAAAGCCGAGCAGCGATAAGCGCCTCCTGTTTCACAAGCTCACGCCTTTGGACTTTCTTCCAGAGAATGTTGGCGGACTCGGCGATCAACAAGTCGGGCGCAATCAATCGGGCCTTTTGGCGAATTGCCAATGCCTCCGGCGTACCGTCCTCCTCAACCACCCATTTTACGGCGATACTGGCATCGATAACAAGCACACTCACCGCTGGTTGCGTCCTGCACGAAGAAGCAGTTCCGAGGGCGTCTGTTTGCGCCGTCTTGTCAGTTTGCGCAGCTCGGCAGCCAGCGTTTCAAAGGAGGGCTCGATCTCCACGGCCAGTGCCTGGCGGAGGATTTCCCGATGCTCGGCCTCCGTCGAACGACCGTGCCGTGCGGCACGGCGCTTCAAACGGGCGAGCAGATCATCTTCCAGCTTGCGGACGTGCAAATTTCCAGGCATTGCTAGGCTCCAATGCTATCATTGAGCACGATGATCTCATAACTGCCATGGCATTGCAAGGCACGTGGCGCACGTGGCGCTATGACCTACGCATGCAACCGTGGATCAGCTCGTGGAGGAACGCGAGCTTCGAGATCACCGGCGGGGACAGTACAAATGGATAGAGATCCGGCTGTCCCATGCTGCGATTGATGGAGTTGACGGCGAAGGTCAGCGGAAGCCAAGTGTTGAGGATGCGATCCATCTCGGCGGCGTGCGGGTCGAAATCGATCACCGCCTCGAGACCGGCTTGCGCCGTCACCTTCGGTCGCGTGCGAAGGCCGAAGGCCCCGGCCGTTTCCAACGTATCAACCATGTGGAAATAGTGCGCCCATGTCTCGGCAAAATCCTCCCAGGGATGCGCGCTGGCATAGGGGGTCACAAACCGCTCCAGCCAGTCTAAAGGCGGACCGCTGGCATAGTAGCGTCGCAATGCCGCCTCGTAGTCCTTCCGCTCGTCTCCGAAAAGCTGGCGGAATTTCTCGATCGCGGGGGAGTTCGCCACCAGGTGATCCCAGAAATAGTGGGCTATCTCATGCCGGAAATGGCCGAGTAATGTGCGATAGGGCTCCCCCAGAGACTTGCGCTGGCGCTCGCGCTCGAGGTCGTCGGCTTCTGCGACATTGAGGGTGATCAGCCCGCCGGCGTGTCCGGTGACCACCCTCGCTCCTGCTCCAGAAGGCGGCGGTGAAAGGAAGTCGAACGCCAGGCCGTTCGGGTCTTCCGAGCGGGTGGTGAGAGGCAGCCGGAGCTTCAACAACGTGTAGAACAAACGGTGCTTGGCGAATTCGATCTTGCGCCAATGCAGCAAGTTCTCAGGGGCTGCGAGGTCAGGGATGGTGCGGTTGTGCCGGCAGGCCGCGCAAAACACGTCGGCATGCTCGATTCCGATCATCCAATTGCAAACATCATGCTGCGCATTGGCACAGAAACGGTAGAGCCGGCTCGGGGCGGCCAGCGAACGCCACGCACCGGCATCCGCCGGGTGCAGAGCGGTGACCACCTGCTGGTCGGGGAGATAGCCCAACCGCAGTCCGCAGCTCTCGCATAAAGTATTCTCGAAATAGAGGAGCTGGCCGCAATTCTGGCATTCAAACAATTTCATTGGGTTGAGAATCTATAGCCGAAAGCAGATTTAGCAAGGCGGCTTCTAAACCCCAATGGGAGTTTCCCCGGCTCTGCCGGGGAGGCAGCAAAAGTTTGACATATCCGGCGGTCGACACGGCCGCTCCATCGACGAAACTCCGAATCGCGAGCCGCCAAGCTCATGAAGAAGGGTTCGATTGATCGATGGCGATGAGAGGTTAAGCCACACCAAGTGAGTGCAA
>DATBYX010000537.1:0-2609 GCA_036513475.1 Xanthobacteraceae bacterium
TCGCACTTCGGCCTGGACGCGATCGCCGATCTGCCCGGCCTGGAGGAGCTCAGAGGATCGGGATTGCTGGACGGGCGGCTTCCACCGGAGTTCTCGGTGCCCATGCCCTCCGATGATGCGACTTTACGGGAAGATGAGGACCCGCTGGAGCCGGGTGACCTCGATCTGGCACTTGCACCGCCAGCCGAACGGATCGCAACGGACTAGGTGTAGCGCGCCTGATCACAATCGCTCGAAGCGCCGTACTTCGAAGCGTGCGCGCTTACAAAGAGAATGCTATACGGTGCTCCGGCCCTATCGCAGTCCTTGTTTTTGCGTCGCATGGCCCCTAACTTCTCGTGAACCGGCAGACGAGGCCGCTCCTCGTCCGTGCGGAGGTATGAAATGGGTTCATTCAGCGTTTGGCACTGGATTCTGGTCCTGGCGGTCGGTCTTCTGCTGTTCGGGGGCCGCGGCAAGGTTTCCGAGCTGATGGGCGATTTTGCCAAAGGCATCAAGTCGTTCAAGAAGGGGCTGGCGGAGGATGAAAAATCCGAACCAGAGCCGGGCAAGGCCGATCAGATGAGGACGATCGACCATCAAGCCGCGCCTACCGCAGCCCAAACGCCCGCGGAGACGAAGGCGGGCTGAATTCGGTTTTGGGCCGGCGGGGAGCATCGGAGCGCGGGCCCAACTAGGGGTTCGCGTCGCTCGGAGTTGGCCTCCACATGTTCGACATCGGCTGGGGTGAGCTTCTGGTTATCGGCATGGTCGCGCTTGTGGCGATCGGCCCGAAGGAGCTCCCAGGCGTGCTGCGTACCGTGGGGCAGTGGACGGGCAAGCTCCGCCGGATGGCGACTGAATTCCAGAACCAGTTTCACGAAGCTATGCGGGAAGCGGAACTCGCAGACCTGAAGAAGCAGGTCGATGAGATGACCAGCGAGGTTCGCAGTTACGGGAGCTTTGATCCTGTCAGCGATGTGCGCCGCGAGCTTGAAAAGACGCAGTCCCAGATCGAGAACGCGATGGCTGAGAAGCCGACCGCGGAAAAAGCCGCTCCGCAATCCGTTGCGGAGAATCTCGCGTCCAGCATGACGAGCTCCACGGACCCGGTACCCGCGGACGCGCCGTCCGCTGCCTCGAATGTTGCTGCTCCGGACGCGACGGTGCAGGCGCCCTCGGAGGAAACCAGCGCCGGGACGCATGACGCGCAAGGCAAGGCGATATGACGCACGAGGACATCGAGGCGACCAAGGCGCCTCTGATGGATCACCTGATCGAGCTGCGCTCGCGGCTGATCAAGGCACTCATTGCGTTTGGTATCGCGTTTGTCGGGTGCTTTTTCTTCGCGAAGACCATTTACAACATTCTCACCTGGCCCTTCGTGTGGGTGGCTGGTCCGGAGAACGCAAAATTCATCTATACGGGGCTGCTTGAATATTTCGTAGTCCAGCTGAAGCTCGCAATGTTCGGGGGAGCTTTCATTTCTTTTCCGATAGTTGCGACGCAAATCTACATGTTCGTTGCGCCGGGCCTTTATCGGCACGAGCGGCAGGCATTCCTGCCTTACCTGGTGGCCACTCCCATTTTCTTCGTGCTCGGCTCGCTTGTCGTCTACTTTCTGGTCTGGCCGATGCTGGCTCGCTTCTCGCTGAGCATGCAACAGGCGGCGGGAGCGGGACAGGCCGCAATCGAGCTCCTGCCCAAGGTGGAGGACTACCTCACCTTGATGATGAAGCTGATATTCGCCTTCGGTATCGCCTTCCAGTTGCCGGTCATTCTGACGCTGCTTGGCCGGGTGGGAATCATCACGTCCGACCAGCTCAAGGCCAAGCGCCGCTACTTCGTTGTCGGCGCGTTCATAATCGCCGCAGTTCTCACCCCGCCCGACGTGCTCAGCCAGCTTTCGCTCGCTGTGCCGTTGTTGGTGCTGTATGAGGCCTCGATCTGGTCGGTCCGCTGGGTGGAGAAGAAGGCAGCCGCTGACAAGGCGCGGGACGCGGCGAGCGCCGCGACCAAGCCGGCGGAATAACGTCGCCCTTTGTCCACACTCTCGTCATTCCGGGGCCCGAGTGTAGCGAGGGAGCCCGGAATCCAGTAATCACCGACAGAGATTACTGGATTCCGGGCTCATCGTACGCAGGCTGCGCAAGCTTGCCTGCGTTGGCGCCCCGGAATGACGTTGAGCTGAATCCCTCATGCACGACATCAAATGGATTCGCGAGCATCCCGACGCGTTTGATCGGGCGCTGGCTCGCCGCGGTCTTCCTGGTGAGGCGCACAGGTTGCTGGAAATCGACAACCGGCGTCGTGCCGCCATCCAGAAAGCGGAATCTGTGCTGGCCCGCCGCAATGCGATCTCACGCAAGATTGGGGCAGCGAAGAAAAGCAATGAGGAGGAGGTGGCGCAGAGGCTCTTGGCCGAGATCGCGCGCTTGAAGACCGAAATCCCCGAATTGGAATCCGAGGAGAGGAAACTATCGCAGGAGCTCCACGACGCACTCGCGATCATTCCGAATGTGCCGCTCGAAGACGTCCCGGACGGAACGGATGCGAGCGGCAACGTCAAGCGTCACCACTTCGGAGCGAAACGAACGTATGCCTTCGAGCCCCGGGAACATTTCGACTTG
>DATBYX010000538.1:0-5378 GCA_036513475.1 Xanthobacteraceae bacterium
GTCAAATCCTGGGCGGATTCACCCCGGTTGACGAGTCGCTGCTGCAGCAGATGGGCGAGGACGCGCTCGGCGCCATGACCGGTTCTTGGTACTCGGCCGAGCTCGACTACCCCGTCAACAAGCGATTCGTTGAAGCGATCCGACGCGAATACAAGGTCGATCCCGGGGTCTATGCCGCTGAGACCTATGTCTGCGGCGAAGTGCTCGATCACGCGGCCAAGGCGGTCAATGGCAAGGTCGAGGACAAGGACACCTTCATGAAGGCGCTCAAGGAGGCCAAGGTGCCGGATACATTGCGCGGTCCGGTACGCTTCGACGAGTTTGGGAACGTCGTCGGAAACATCTACATCCGCAAAGTCGAGAAGAAGAACGGGAAATATGTCAACGCTGTCGTCAAGACCTATCCTGATGCGAGCCAGTTCTGGACCTACAGCAAGGACGAATTCCTGAAAAACCCCGTCTACTCGCGCGACTATCCGCCCGCGAAGAACCTGGAGCAGTAGGAAAGTGCTCGAATTCCTCAGCGTCTCGGTTGTCATGCCCCGCTTTCATGCGTGGCATCCAGTAAGCGGTGCGCGAGGAATTGAGGGACGGCTGTGTCAGTTCTTAAAGCTAGAGATTACTGGATCATCCGTTTACGCGGGTGATGACAACCGAAGGTCCCCGAAAACGGCTTTCGGTCTGAGCAGCCAGCGCCGTGCTTGCGCGAGGTGATCCGATCTCGGATAACTCCGAGATCGCGCGGTGACTGCCCTCCAAACAAACGAATCCCGATGCAGTGGCAGTTCTGGATCATCCAGACGCTCAACAGCGTAGCCTTCGGCGGCCTCTTGTTTCTGCTTTCGTCCGGATTCTCGTTGATCTTCGGCCTAATGCGCATCCCCAATCTTGCGCACGGCGCTTTCTTCATGCTGGGCGCCTATTTCGGCTACACACTGTTGCAGCTCCGCCTACAGTTCTGGCCGGCGGCGATTGTCGGTGGACTTGGTGTCGGCCTGGTCGGCGCCATGTTCGAGCGCTTTGTCTTGCGTCGGCTCGCCGGCAACGAGCAGGGGCAGGTCCTGGTGACGCTCGGGATTTCCTTCATCATTGCAGACGTGTGCCTGCTCGTCTGGACCGGCGACCCGATGCCGCTGCCCGCGCCGCAGGCGTTGCGGCCGCCGCTGCGTATCGCTGGGTATGCCTTCCCGACGTACCGGCTGGTGGTGCTCGCTATCGCGCTCGTTGCCGCTCTAGCCCTCTATCTCCTCATGGAGCGCACCCGCCTCGGCGCCATGATCCGCGCTGGGGTCGACGATATGGAGATGGCGCGTGCCGTTGGAATTCCAGTATCCCGCCTTTTCACCGCGGTGTTTTTGTTGGGAGCAACCCTCGCCGGAATTGGCGGCGTTCTGGGAGGCCCGGTCCTGAACGCCTATCCCGGGCTCGACACCGATATGCTGCCGCTCGCGCTAATCGTGGTCATCCTCGGCGGTGCGGGAAGCCTGCTCGGCGCCTTTGTAGGTAGTTTCATCGTGGGTTTCATCTACAATTTCGGTATCGCCTTGATGCCCGATCTCGCTTATTTCGTGCTCTTCCTGCCCATGGTGCTGGTATTGGTGTTCCTGCCGCAGGGACTGTTCGGGCGGGTGCAGATATGACGCGGGCGGCCGCACTTGTGTTCGCGGCATGTGCCCTCTCGCTCATCGCCCTGCCGTGGCTCATCGGCAGCGAGTTTTACGTCAACATGGCGAGCCAGGTGCTGATCTATGCCCTGCTCGCCCTCTCCATCAACATGCTGCTGGGTTACGGCGGCATGGTGTCCCTTGGTCATGCCGCCTACCTTGGCATTGCCGGTTATGCCTGCATTCTCGCGACGGTCTGGGGTTACAATCAGCTCGCAGCGGCGATTTTTGCGATCGCAGCCTCGACCGCTGCGGCAGCGTTCTTCGGGCTCCTCTCGCTGCGCGCACCCGGGCTCGGTTTCATCATGATAACACTTGCGCTTGGCCAGATCGTGTGGGGGATCGCCTATCGCGCCAACAATCTCACCGGCGGCGACAATGGCATCCGACATCCAGCTCGCCCGATGCCATTCGGGCTGGACATCAGCGTTGCCCCGAGATTCTACTACTTTACCCTCAGCGTGTTCGCGATCGCACTGTTCTGCATCTGGAGATTTTCCCGCTCTCCATTTGGAGCAAGCCTCATGGGTGCACGCGATCAACCACGCCGCATGCGCATGCTGGGCCATCATGTGTGGCTGGTGCGGTGGCTCACCTTCGTGATGGCCGGTTTCTGGGCCTCGGTCGCGGGCGTGCTCTACGTCTATTACAATCTCTTCCTCAGCCCTCACGCAATTTCACTGCAGCAATCCGCTGAAATCCTTCTGATGGCGATTCTCGGTGGGGCCAGCACGCTCACCGGTCCCATCGTTGGCGCCGCCGTCATCACGCTGGTCAAGAACGTGGCCTCCACCTATGTCGAGCGCTGGAACACGCTCCTTGGCGTGATCTTCGTCGTGGTGATTGTTTTCATGCCCCACGGTCTGGTGCCGGGCTGCCAACAGCTGTTGCGGCGCGTGCGCGACACTTTCAAGAACCGGCCCAGCGGTGCAGCCACCGCCGAGACAGCGCCGTGATGTCGCCGGCGCTCGCGGTCGCGCATTTGCACAAACGGTTCGGCGGGCTGCCTGCCACCAAGGATGTGTCGCTCACGGTCATGCCGGGCGAACGCCGCCTGATCATCGGACCCAACGGGGCGGGAAAGACCACCCTGTTCAATCTGATCACCGGCGATCTGTCCGCCGATGCCGGCTCTGTGCGAGTGTTCGGAGAAGAGCTCCTTGGAATGCCCACCCAGCGTCGGGTGCATCTCGGGCTTGCACGCACGTATCAGATCCTCACCCTGTTTCCGCGCGAGCGGCTCGTGCACAATGTCGTCCTGTCGCTCCTCGGTCTTGACGGCCGGAGATGGAATCCGTGGTCTATCCTCACCGCCAATCGCGACCTCTACGCAGCCGCGTACGACGCGCTCCGGCGCGTCGGTCTCGGCGACAGCGCAGAGCGGATCGTGACCGAGACCTCGTATGGCGAGCGGCGCCGGCTCGAGCTGGCCATGGCGCTGGCGCAGCAGCCCCGGCTGTTGCTGCTCGATGAGCCACTTGCCGGCCTTTCCCACTCCGAGCGCCAGACCGTGCGTGTACTGCTCGACAGCATCCCGCGCGATGTCACCATCGTCATGATCGAGCATGACATGGACACGGCGCTGGCGTTTGCCGAACGCATTACCGTGTTGCACTACGGCGAAGTCATTGTCGAAGGCACGCGCGCCGAGGTGGTCGCCGATCCGCGCACGCGGGAGGTCTATCTTGGCGAGTGAGGCGCTTGCGGTTTGTGGAATCGATACGTTCTACGGGGACAGCCATGTGCTCCATGACGTCTCGTTCGCGTTGCAGCGGGGTCGCTTACTAGGGCTGCTCGGGCGCAACGGTGCGGGGAAGACGACCTGCATGTCCACCGTAATGGGCTTCCTCAAGCCGCGGCGCGGTGCAATCGAGCTCCAGGGCGAAAATATTGCCGGACTTGCGCCCGATGCGGTTGCGCGCAAAGGCGTCTGTCTCGTGCCGCAGGGCCGGCGCATGTTCCGCAATCTGAGCGTCAATGAGAACCTGATGGTTGCCGCACAACGCCACCGCGACGGCGCACGCACAGGCTGGTCGCGCGACCGCGTGTTCGCACTGTTTCCTCGACTGAAGGAGCGCCATTCCCAACTGGCGGGCTCGCTGTCAGGCGGCGAGCAGCAGATGCTCGCGATCGCACGCGCGCTCATGGGCAATCCACGCGTGCTGCTGATGGACGAGCCCTCCGAAGGGCTGGCGCCGCAGCTGGTTGCAGAAGTCGGACGCACCATTGCGCAGCTCAAGGCGGAGGGTCAATCCATCGTGCTCGTGGAGCAGAACATCAGGCTCACGCTCGCCCTTGCTGACGACATTGTCATTATCAATACCGGGCGCGTGGTGTTTCGCGGGGCCGCGAGCCAGATTACTCTCGATGATCCCATGGTCTCGCAGCACCTCGGTATATTTTGAAAACAGGACAACGGAAATGCCGCAACCATGGAACAGATACGGGCCGACAGCCGCGCGCAAGCAGGAGAAGCCGGGCCGCACGGTGAGGCCGCGCAGCACCACGATCGATATCCATTCCCATGTGGCAATCGCGCCCGCCGCCGCCTTGGTCAAACCGTATGTCGATCCCGCAAGCATTCCGCTGACGCATTTTGCCGATGCCGGAACCAGGGCGCTCAATCAGAAGCAGGAAGAAGACATCCGGGCGCGCATCACTACCCATGACGAGCGGCTTGCCGATATGGACAATATGGGCATCGATATGCAGCTCATCCTGCCGGCCCCCAATCAATGCACTTACACTGTGCCTATCGAGATCGGGGTCAAGGCGGCGCGCATCATCAACGAGGGCCTGGCAGAATACGTGGCCAAGCGACCCGATCGCTTCGTGGCGCTCGGCACCGTTCCGCTCAACGATGGCACCGAGGCGGCAAAGGAGCTGGAGCGTGCGATGACCACGCTGGGAATGAAGGGGGCGGAGATTCTGACCAATGTCGCAGGGCGGGAGCTCTCGGATCCGGAGTTTTCCGTTTTCTGGAAAAAGGCGGAGGAGCTCGGTGCGCTTGTTATCATCCACCCGAATGGATTCACCGAAGCGAGGCGATTGAGCCGCTTCTATTTCAACAACGTCATCGGCAATCCGCTCGACACCACAATCGCGCTGCATTATCTGATTTTCGATGGCGTGCTTGAACGCCATCCCGATCTCAAGATTCTGGCGGTGCACGGCGGCGGATACCTGCCGGCGTACAGCGGCCGGATCGATCATGCCTGGGGAGCGCGATCGGATGCCCGCGGTGCTCTGCCGCATCCCCCGACCGATTATCTCAAGAAGATCTATGTCGACACCGTGGTCTTCACCCCGCATCAGCTCGCTGAGCTCGTGCGCCTGTTCGGCCTCGACCACGTGGTGATGGGGACCGACTACCCCTTCGATATGGCGGAGCTCGATCCGATTGGCCATCTCGCTTCGGTCGAAGCGCTTGACGCTTCCGCCGTTGCCGCAATTGCGGGCGGCAACGCGCGGCGCCTGCTGGGGCTGTAACGTCTGCGCTCGACGCGCCAACTTCCGGCGCTTGGCGAGCCGCCGCACGCCCGCCTTTTGCCACTTGAGTGTATACTTGATCGGAAGGCAACGCCTGTTCGACCGCGATAATCGAGCGTTTCGCAGCCAGCCTCGAGGAGAGTGCAAGCAGGATCGGAAGCACCTGCTCCTGCCAGACCCACACCCTTGAGGGATCTGTATTGGCAAGAAAGTACAGGCACTCGT
>DATBYX010000539.1:0-3742 GCA_036513475.1 Xanthobacteraceae bacterium
GCGAAATGCTTCGCCGCCGCCGCCGAGGGAAAGATCAAGCCACACATTGCTCGCGTTCTGCCGTTGTCACAGGCGCCAGAAGCGCATCGGATGATGGAGGCTGGGGAAGAGCAGGGTAAGATCGTCCTCGATCCGACCCTGGGCTAGCTCGGAACGCTGACATCAGCCCATGCCTGCTGACACCATGCTGACACCAGCCCATTGCGCGAAGCAGGCCCGGAGGGCTATATCCCGTGTAATTCCGTCATCATTGATGACACGAGCTTCGCCTGCGAGGGGTAGACGAAGCCCAGAGGAGATTTGACCAATGGTAGCAGCACCCCTGATGCCGAAAGCGACGGCCGTCTGGCTGGTGGAGAATACCGCACTCTCGTTTGATCAGGTTGCGGAGTTCTGCAAGCTTCACCCGCTCGAAGTGAAGGCGATCGCGGACGGGGACGCAGCCCAAGGGATCAAGGGGCTGGACCCGATCCTTACGGGACAATTGAGTCGGGACGAAATCGAAAAGGGCGTTATCGATCCGCATTATCGACTCAAGTTGCTGGAGCCCAAAGTCCGCCTGCCGGAGCCCAAAAGGAAAAAAGGTCCGCGCTACACTCCGGTGTCGCGCCGCCAGGATCGTCCGAACGCCATTCTTTGGCTTGTGCGTAACCACCCGGAGCTCAAGGAGAGCCAGATCATGCGGCTGGTGGGGACAACGAAGTCCACCATCCAGGCCATTCGCGAGCGCACCCATTGGAACGCTTCAAACCTGCAGCCCATGGACCCGGTAACGCTTGGGCTTTGCTCACAGCTCGATCTCGATCTGGAAGTTTCGCGTGCGGCAAAGGAAAAGCCCGTCGCCACGGCTGCTCCAGGTGCGACGCTGCTGCCAGCATCCGAGACGACGGCTGCTCGCGAGCCGGAGCCCGAGGAGAAAAAGGCTCCCGACGAGCTCAATGTGGACGCGGTCTTTGCCAAGCTCAAGCAGATCGGTGGGAAGAGCGAATAGCGGCACGTCCGCAAAGGGCGAAGCACATCAAACATCCCAGTGCAGGTGCGAGCCGTTGCTCAGATTTAAGCGAACTTGGAAATATTCCGACAATCAAGAAGCTTAACGGCGCCATAAGCTCTTGCGAGAATTTTAAGCTGCTGCGTTGCCGCCCTCACCTGGGCTTACGCGCCGATCCCCTTGCCCCGCAGCGCACCTCCGATCTCGTCCAGGGTGGCGGGGTCATCGATGGTCGCGGGCATGGTCCACGGCTCGCGGTCGGCGATCTTCTTCATGGTGCCACGCAGAATCTTTCCCGATCGCGTCTTCGGCAACCTGGCCACGGTGATGGCGAGCTTGAAGGCGGCAACGGGGCCGATCTTCTCACGCACGAGGGCGACACACTCCTGCTCGACTTCGGCAATCGGGCGGGTAACCCCCGCTTTGAGAACCAGAAATCCACAAGGGATCTCGCCTTTGAGCGGGTCGGCAATGCCGATCACCGCGCATTCCGCAACATCCTTGTGCGCGCTGAGCACCTCTTCCATTCCGCCGGTCGAGAGCCGGTGCCCCGCGACATTGATGATGTCGTCAGTGCGGCCCATGATATAGAGGTAGCCGTCCTCGTCCTTGAACCCGGCATCCGCGGTTTTGTAATGGCCGGGAAACTCGGTGAGATAGCTCTCCTTGAAGCGCTCGTCCGCCTGCCACAGGGTTGGCAGGCATGCCGGCGGCAGCGGCAGCTTGATCACAATGGAGCCCATCTTGCCCGCGGGCACCTCGTGGCATTGCTCGTCAAGAACACGAACGTCGTAGCCCGGCATGGGCACCGTGGGGGAGCCGTATTTGATCGGCAACTGGCCAAGGCCGACGGGATTGCCGGCAATGCACCACCCCGTCTCGGTCTGCCACCAATGATCGATCACCGGCTTGTTGAGCAGCCGCTCCGCCCATTGAATCGTGTCAGGGTCGGCGCGCTCACCAGCGAGAAACAGGGTCCGGAATTTGGCGAGATCATAAGCCGCAAGCAGCTTGCCCTGCGGATCCTCCTTTTTGATGGCGCGGAAGGCCGTTGGCGCGGTGAAAAAGGCTACGGCATCGTGCTCGGAAATGACGCGCCAGAACGCGCCCGCATCCGGGGTGCCGACCGGCTTGCCCTCGTACATGACCGAGGTCGCCCCGTGCAGGAGCGGCCCGTAGACGATGTAGCTGTGACCAACTACCCAGCCGATGTCGGACCCGCACCACCACGTCTCGCCCGGAGCAATGCCGTATAGGTTTTGCATCGACCATTCGAGCGCAACCATGTGACCGCCATTGTCGCGTACCACGCCTTTGGGCCGGCCGGTGGTTCCGGAGGTGTAGAGAATGTACAGCGGATCGGTCGCCGCAAGCGGCGTGCACTCATAGACCGAGCGGGCAAACACAATGGCCTCGTCGCGCAGCTGCGCCCAGTCGTGATCCCGCCCCGGCAGCAGCGCCGCTTGCCGCTGCGGGCGCTGCAGAATGAGACAGACGCCCGGCTTGTGGGTGGCGAGCCTGATCGCCTCGTCGAGCAGCGGTTTGTAGGCGACGATACGGCCCGGCTCGAGACCGCAGCTTGCGGATAGGACGAGCTTTGGCTTGGCGTCATCGATGCGGGTCGCCAATTCATTTGCGGCAAAGCCGCCGAACACCACGGAATGTACCGCTCCGATGCGCGCGCACGCGAGCATCGCAATGACGGCTTCGGGAACCATGGGCATGTAGAGAATAACCCGGTCGCCCTTCTCCACCCCGAAATTGCGCAGGATGGCGGCGAGCACCTGGGTTTCCACCTGCAGGCGGTGATAGGTGAGAGTGCGTTTCTGTCCCGCCAGCGGGGAATCGTAGATGATGGCGACCTGCTCGCCGCGGCCGCTCATCACGTGCCGGTCGACGGCGTTCCAGCAGGTGTTGCACACGCCGTCGACAAACCAGCGACCATACACTCCGGCGTCGGGGTCGAATATGCGCTTGGGCGTCTCGATCCAGTCGATGGCCTGCGCGGCTTCCGCCCAGAAGCCCTCGGGGTCACGCTGCCAGCGCGCATAGACGTCGGAATAGCGGCTTGTGCGGGCATCCATGGCGGTGCTCCTTCGACCCCAGCATTTTGAAGCCATGCATCGCAATTGCAAGCAGGGGGCGCGGGCACACCGGAACATGCGGGCGCTGGCTGCAACCCTCTGCCTTGATCCGGATCAATCCTCGGGAGGGGCATCCGGAGCGTGAACCGAGGTCTTAAAACTCGGCGTGCAGACGGCCCGAGAAGAATGAAATGGGGCCACGATCGGCGTTGTACGCCGGATTGAGCATGTACTGATAATCGAAGGTCAGCGTGAGACCCTTGAGCACGCGCATGGCATAGTACGTCTCGAGGATCCACTCGCGATGGTAATTGAGCATCCCGTCGCCAATCAGGATTCCCAGTCCGCCCGCTGCGATATAGTCGCGGTGCTCAGGCGACAGGGCATTGATCACGCCGGCAACTCCGATCCGGTCGTCGGGGCGCCCCCACGCCTTGCCCGTGATCGAGGCACCAACCATGATGCTGCGGTCGATATCGGTGAATGCCGAAATCTCGTTTCTGCCGTCGTTCCAGCTCCAGCGGCCAAAGATTGCCAGCTGCTCAGTGAGCGACTGCTCGAAGTTGACATAGTAGCCGTACTTGGTGCGACCGGTACGGGTGGCAATGATGGCGTCGGTCGGATCAAGCCCCGGAAGAGCTGCACTCAAATCAACGGCTTCCCGATA
>DATBYX010000540.1:0-12941 GCA_036513475.1 Xanthobacteraceae bacterium
TGCCGCCAGGTTCTCCTCCAGTGTCGTCTCCAGTGCGACACGCACGTGGTAGTCCCAGGATTTGGCGACAAAACAGATCGCGTCGGCCTTGGCTTGCAGCAGAGCAGCGAGACCCGGGTCGTTCGAGGTCGAGCGGCCGGGCCGCCGCGTCATTCCAAAGGCGGTGAAAGTCGCCCTCAGGTTTCGGTCTTGCGCAAAAAGCTCCGTGTCGATCGGATTGGCACCGGGGTAGCCGCCCTCGACATAGTCGAGGCCGAGCTCGTCCAGCATCCTGGCGATCATCAGCTTGTCGTTAAGGGTGAAATCGACGCCATTGGTCTGCGCGCCGTCGCGCAGGGTCGTGTCAAAGAGGTAGAGGCGTTCGCGAGTCATTTGCGACGTGAGGGGGTCACGAGAACCGGTAGGGACGACCACCGCGGCCCGCGAGGGGCGCATATTTCAACACGACGTAGTACAGCCAATGCCGCGGGAAAGGCGTATCGGGCCGCTCGATCATGACGCCCTCCGCTTGATCTTCCAGCTCGTGGTGCCATCCCTGTGATCTTCGATCTCGATGCCCATCCTCGTCAGTTCGTCCCGGATGACATCCGCCTCTTTGAAGTTTCTGCTCTTTCGAGCGCTAGTCCTCGCGTCGATCAGATTTCTTATCTTGATCTCGTCCACTGCTGCCCGCAGAGGATCATATCCAATATATTCTTGCTGGGTTCGTTCGAGAATACCCAGCAAGGAACCCGAAGCCTTGAGTTTGCGCTTAAGCTCAATCTGATGCGGGCCGCCCGCGGACGATCGAATCTCGCTGACCAAGGCATGGAGGCGCGTCAGCACACTTGGAGTGTTCAAGTCATCGCAAAGCGCCTGCATAACCTGATCGTCGGGAAGCGTTTGCGACGAGGGTATATCATCGACCCAGCTGTACCACTCATCCAAAATCGTTTTGCTTTCCAAGAGCGCCTTCGTCGTCCAATCAATGGGCTGGCGGTAGTGCGTTCGCAGCATGTTGACACGCAGCACCTCGCCCGGCCAATCGGCGAGGAGCTGCCTGATCGTGAAGAAGTTTCCCAGGCTCTTCGACATCTTTTCGCCTTCGACTTGCAGGAAGCCGTTGTGCATCCAGTAATTGGCCATCACCGGCGAGTGGAACGCGCTGCGCGTCTGCGCGATCTCGTTCTCATGGTGGGGAAAGATGAGATCGATGCCGCCGCCGTGGATGTCGAAGACCTCGCCCAAATGCTTCCAGCTCATGGCCGAGCATTCAATGTGCCAGCCGGGCCGGCCCGGCGCCGCAATTCCTGCGGGCGAGGGCCAGGCCGGCTCGCCGGGCTGCGATGGCTTCCACAGCACGAAGTCCATGGGATCGCGTTTGTAGGGCGCAACATCCACGCGCGCGCCTGCAATCATTTCATCGAGGGAGCGCCTTGAAAGCCTGCCGTATTCGGGCATGGAGGCGACGCTGAACAACGCATGCTCTTGCGCCACGTAGGCGTGATCCGAAGCGACAAGACGCTCGATCAGCACCTTCATCGGTTCGATATGCTCGGTTGCACGCGGCTCGACGCTGGGAGGCAGGCATCCGAGCGCCTCCACATCCTCATGGAATTGCCGCTCGGTCCGTTCCGTGAGCGTGCGGATGGACTCGTTCAGCGGGCGGTCGGGATATTCTTCGGCCGCCCGCGCGTTGATCTTGTCGTCCACATCGGTGACGTTGCGCACATAGACGACATGATCGGCGCCGTAAATGTGGCGGAGCAGCCGAAAAAGCACATCAAACACGATGACCGGCCGCGCATTGCCGATGTGGGCAAAATCATAGACCGTCGGCCCGCACACATAGAGGCGAACGCGCGTGGGCTCGATCGGGTCGAACCGCCGCTTCTGCCGCGTCAATGTATCGTACAGCTTCAATTCCATGCCCATCGCTCGGTTTCCCCGACGCATCCGCTCTCGGCCCGGCGGCCTTGGCCGTCCATGCATGATGCCGCAGAAAGATCAAGGGTGTGTCTTTCGTGCTCTAGGCAAGGCAGCCATCGGCCCGCTAACACCCTGTTAGCTATGCCCCGGCGGTGGCACGGAGCGGTTAGGGGCAGGTTAAGTTCTCACCGCGCAGTGTCTGCGTTGCGTTGCGATCTCTGGGGTCATGGGGGGGTTGAACGATGCGGACCGTATTCGGCGCGCTTTGTTTTGCGGCCGTCGTCTTCAGCACTGGCGCGCAAGCTGAAAAGCGCATCTTCATCATTGCCAACAACGCCGACGGCTACGGTGTCGACAGATGCCTCGCAACCGGGGCCAAATGCGGCGTTCCCGTTGCGACCGCCTACTGTCAGTCGCGCGACTACATGCGGGCCGCCTCCTTCCGCAAGGTCGATCGCGACGAGATCACAGGCGCGGTTCCCGCAACCAATGGTACCTCTGCCCGGGACGAATTCGTCGCAATCGAGTGCCTCCGCTAAGGTATCTGCGCGGCTGAGACATCGAGGGCCTACACGCCCTCCCCTGCCCTTGGAACCGGCAGCATCGGCATCCAGCCGGTTGCACGGCATTATCTCTTCGGTCAATCTCCGATAGCCGTCTCAGAACTGGGCATCCGGCACGGACGCGAGGCGCGCATCGATGGTCAAGACCGCTTCATCCCCTGAGGCAGCAGCGTTCGGCATTTCCCCGGCTGCACATGATACGGTGCTGAAGCTCGAAGATTTCTTGCCCCACCGGCTGAACGTCTTGTCCAGCCTGGTCTCGGAGGCCCTCACCCGGGTGTACGGCCGGTATCACATCGGCATCCCCGAGTGGAGAGTCCTGGTCATGCTCGGCGAAAACGAGGTGATGACAGCCAAGGCGATTGGCGCGCGAACCCACATGCACAAGACCAAGGTCTCCCGGGCAGTAGCGCAGCTCGAAGCCCGCAAATTCCTGATACGGCGCGCAAACCGCGCCGACCTGCGCGAAGCATTCCTGGCGCTGACGCCGGCAGGACGGCTTGTATATGAGGAGCTTGCGCCGAGCGCGCTCGCATTCATGAACCGGCTGTTTGAAGTGGTTGCACCCGCCGACCGTCCCGCATTCGACCGCGCGGTGCAGGAGCTGACCCGCCGCTCCGCGGAACTGATCGCGCAGCGCTCACCCAGCGAACCGCCGAAGCCCGATCGCGACAACCGCCGCGATGAGTGATCCCGCAAGGAGGTTTTCGTGACGCTCTATGGTTACTTTCGCTCCTCTGCCGCGTATCGCGTCCGCATCGCACTCAACCTCAAGGGCCTCGCGGCCGACACGATCTCAATCCACCTGCAGAAGCAGGGCGGACTGAACAGGAAGCCGGAATACCGCGCTGTCAATCCACAGATGCGCGTGCCCGCCCTCAAGCTCGACACAGGCGACGTTCTCATTCAATCGCTTGCAATCATCGAATACCTCGATGAGGCACATCCGCAGCCCCCCTTGTTGCCGCATGACCTCATCGCGCGCGCCAAGGTGCGCGCAGTGGCACAACTGATCGCCTGCGACATCCATCCGCTCAACAATGTGGGGCCGCTACGTTATCTCAAGAACGCGCTGGGCCAGGCGCAGGCCCAGATCGACACGTGGTATCACCACTGGATTCTTGACGGTTTTGAAGCACTCGAGAGTTTCATCAGTGGCACCCCTTACGCCTGCGGGAAGGACGTCACCCTCGCCGACGTCTGCCTCGTGCCGCAGGTTTACAACGCCCGGCGTTTCAATGTGCCGCTTGACCGCTTCCCCAAGATCGTCGCGGTCGAGGCGGCCTGCAACGCACTCCCGGCATTCGAGCAGGCCCGGCCGGAGAATCAGCCCGACGCGGAGTGATTAGGTTAGAACGCTGCGCTTTCCTTAAGCCCCGGTTCGTACCCTTGGGTCTCGGATCTTCGCTCGCCCGGCTACGCCGGGCGCACCCGTCCGGGACACGCATCCTCGTGTCCCGGACGAGTGCAGTGAGGGCCTCTTGGCCCGAACGGATACGAGATCCGGGACCCAGGGGGTCCCACACCGGCACCCGGCTGCTGGCCACCCTCTTTACCGCCTGGTGTCCGCTCCCCGGCGTCAAAATCCACACTTTGGTCACCATCCCGGCGCTTGCTCGGCGCGCTGGGTGCCGGCCGAAATCGGATATATCCGAGTTCGGCCACTTCGGGTGACGAACGCGGGTAACCCCGAGTTCGTGTGGGGAGCTTTTCCTGATGCCTTGGACCGTGATCGCGAAGCGGCTGCGCGCAAGCGGCCTTGCATTGCCTTTCGCCGTTTCCCTGGCCATTTCCCTGGCCGTTTTGTGCGCCTCACCGGCCCCAGCCCAAGTCGGATTTCCCGCGCCCGCCTCCCCGGCCGCGCCAGTACCCGCAGCCCCCGCTCCGGCGCGCAATCCCGTCTGCCTGCGCCTGGAGGCGCAGTTGGCCGCGGTCGACCGCGGGACCGTGGATCCGGCCAAGGCCGACCAGATCAAGCGCTACGAAGATTCGTCGGCAAAGCAGCAGGCGGAGCTCGACCGGCTTGGGCAGCAATCTCAACGGCTCGGCTGCCAAGGGGCGGGATTTTTCGCCCTGTTCAGCGGACAGTCGCCGCAATGCGGCCCCCTGAACAACCAGATCCAGCAGGTCCGCTCCAATCTTAATTACTACCAGACCGAGATCCAGCGCCTGCAGGGCAACAGCGGCGAGCGGGAGGGTCAGCGCCGCGGAGTGCTGATGTCGCTCGGCCAGAACGATTGCGGTCCGCAGTATCGCCAGTTTGTCAATGCCAGCCCCAGCGGATTTTTCGAAACCTTGTTCGGCATCAATCCGGTCCCATCCTCCCCCGTCTCACCCATGGGCGTCCCGCTCTCCGGAACCTATCGCACGCTCTGTGTACGGACCTGCGACGGTTATTATTTCCCGATCTCCTACTCGACCGTTCCCGGCAAGTTCCCCGAGGATGAAGCGCTCTGCCATCGCATGTGCCCCGCTACCGAAGTCGCGCTCTTCAGTCACCGCAATCCGGGCGAGGATGTCTCCCGCGCCGTCTCGATAAGCGGCAGGCTGTACACGGACCTGCCCACCGCGTTCAGCTATCGCAAGACATACAACGCGGCCTGCGGCTGCAGGGCTCCCGGCCAGTCCTGGGCCGAGGCATTGCGGCAGGGTGACGATCAGACCCTTGAGCGCGGCGACATCGTCGTCACGGAAGAGCGGGCGAGGCAGATGTCGCAGCCGCGCTTCGATGCCCAGGGAAAGCCGGTCACGATGGATCCCGGTCCGGCACGGCAATCACCCCCCGCCAAGGACGAAAACGCAACGCTAAAACCGGCCACCGCCGCTCCAGCTGCCGGCGCAGTGACGCCGGCGACGCCCGGAGCTGATAACGCCGACGAGGATCCGAGCAAACGCAAGGTCCGGGCAGTCGGGCCGGCCTTCCTTCCGGCGCGCTGAACTCTATGCGCTCTGGGTAAGCGAGTAGCGCGCGTCGGCGGCTAGGCACTCCGCCTCGGGTAGACCCAGCTCCTTGCGCACAATGTTGGTGCCCAGCACCATGGCGACCATTTTGTACGTGGCGTGGCGACGGCCCATGCCTTCGCGGCCCATGCCGCAATCCGAGGAAATGATCAGCCGCTCGGGCGGAATATGCTTGAGTGCCTCGCGGATGAGGGCGGCGATCTGGTCGGGCCGTTCGACTTGCAATGTGTGGTGGTCGATGACGCCGATGACGATCTTCTTGTCCTTCATCACCTCACCGATGGCCTTCAAATCACCGGGCCCGGAGGAGCAGGTCTCGAACGTCACGGCATCCGCATCGACGCGATTGAGCGCTTCGAGCGTGGGCTGATAGCTCTGCACCTCCTGGAAGATGCGCTGCTGCGAGGGATTGCCCCAGCAGGTGTGGCACCAGACCTCGGTTTTGCCGCGCAGCCCCTTCACCGTGTTGTTGAAGATCTTGACCAAGTCATCGACGTCGAGCTTGCCGAAGGCTTTGCCGCGCACCGGGACCATGTGGATCTGCGGCTCCTCCATCTGGATCACCGGGCAGTCCGCGCCGGCCAGATCATCAAGCTCCTCGTTGAGCGCGTTGCTGAGTGCCCAGGTGCGCTCGATTGGGTCCTTGTAGTAGGCGTCTTCCACCGAGGCCGCGAGCAGCTCGGGCAGGATGGTGCCGAATTTGACCGGCCGTCCGGTCATGCGCTGGGCGGCCTTCCACATGGCGGTGTATTGGAGTCGCCCCCGCCCTACGGGGCCGACGATCTTCGGAAACACCCGCGCTTCGAGGAAATCGTGCAGGATATGGCCGCGCGGATAGGCGACCGCGCCGATCTTGTAGGCGGTCGGCTGCGGCACTTCTGCGAACCCATCCATGTGGGTGAGCGGGTAGCTCTGCCAGCTCATCCCCGCAACCTGCTCGTCATAATGCGCATCTCCGTCGGTGCAGATATCGAGGCCGGCGATCTCCTGCGCGCGCAGGAAGCAGGAGACCGCATCCTCGTACTGCTCGCGGTAGCGTGAGTCGCTCATGGCTGCGAGAAAGCTGCGCGACCCCAACACGGCGTTGTACCAGGACGGGCGCGGCAAGGACCCGATGATCGAGGTGGGCAACACAACGTCTGCTGATGCTTTGTACATTTGCCTGCTCCTGCGCCCGCACCGTCGAAAGCGGGTCGTCGTTTATAGAGCAGGTTTGCGCACCGGTGTATCCGGTCTACAGCGACAGCCCGAATACGTCTTTTAGACCGCGGTGCCCCCTCGGCGTCACGACAAGCGCCCGGCTCCCTCGCATGCGCTCGAGCCACTTGAGATCGAAACAGCGTTGCGCCAGGACTGCGCCAATACTGCCGCCGAGATGGAGACGTCGCTCGGTCCAGTCCAGACAGGGCCGGCAAAAAACACGCCGACGCTGGCGTGCCGCGACGAGGTCGATGCCGAGCTCCTGCAAGAATGCGACGCCGCTCCCAGTCACCTCACCGCCATCCTCACTGAGGGTGAGGTGCCCCTGGGCGCAGAGCACATCGGTGAGCCCGACCCCGAGCTCACCCGCGAAATGATCGTAGCAGGTCCGCGCAGTCCGCATCGCGTCGTCAAGCTTCGACGGGGGGCGGTGGCGCGGCGCTGCATCCGCTACCACGGCCATGATGCCTTCCAGCATTTCGGCAACGCGCGGCGTGGCGATGCGATAATAGCGATGGCGGCCCTGCTTGACGCAGGCAATCAGCCGTCCCTCGGCGAGCTTGCCGAGATGGCCGCTGGTCGTCTGCGGCGACACCCCCGCGGCATCCACGAGCTCCCCCGCCGTGAGCGCGCGCCCGCCCATCAGCGCCGCCAGAATGTTGGCGCGCGCCGGATCGCCAACCAGCGCCGCGACTTCAGCTATGCGCACGTCTGCTGTCATTCGAACTTCCTTGTTGTGAAAATCCAAGCGCTCACCGCCGAATGTAGTACGTGCTTGCCGCGAATGCTTCGGCCACGGTCGTAGTATCAGAACTCGACACGGGCGCCGACGTTCCTCACCTGTATTCCCAAGAACGCTCTAACGAGCGGCGCAGGCACCTTGCTGCTGAAGGCTGCGAACGTTATCGGTCTCGGTTCCTCGGACCGAGCCCCTATCCTTTGCTGTTCACTTCCAGACTGGTCGCGATTTTCAACCTGCCGCTCGCGCTCGTGACGGGGTGGCTCCTCTGGCGTTCGCGCGATTGGCCGCTGGCCGGCGATGCGACGATTTTCCATTTCATTGCCGGCCAAATGCATATGGGAGCGGTCCCCTATCGCGACATCATCGACGTCAACATGCCTCTGACCTATGGCATCCACGCTGCGGTCGTGGCGATCGGAGGCATGAGCGACATTGCCTGGCGCGCATTCGATCTGACGGCGGCAGCGGTCCTCGCGGCGCTCATCCTAGTGTTGTTGATGCCGGTGGGGCGCGCAAAAGCGGTCCTCGCCGTGCTTGTCGTGCTCCTGATGCACCTTTTGCTCGGCCCCTATGCTGCGGGGCAGAGAGATTTCCTCATGTCGATACCCGCCCTCGGCGTCGCCTTGGTATCGGCGCGTGCGGCAGAAGACCATCACCGCCGCCTTCTTTATCTGCTGCTGGCCGGCGCCCTCGGCATGGCCGCCGCATGCATCAAGCCTACGGGGGTGCTGCTCCTGCTGCTGCCTGCATTGGCACTGAGGCTACACGCGCGCGAGATCCTGTCGGTCATAGCCGGGGCTGCCGCCGTCGCGCTTGCCGTATTCGGTACCTTGGCGGCGTGCGGCGGATTGGGCGCATTCGTCACGATGCTCGACGAGCTCTTGCCCGGCTATGCCTCCATGGGCGCGGTCTCAGTTCCAGAGACCCTCAAAGCATTCCAATGGATCGGTCCAGTCGCCGGGCTAGCACTCGCCGCAGCGCTGAGCATGGCCGAGCCAAAGCCGCCCCGCGTCCGGCTGATGATTGGGCTTACCGTCTTTGGCCTGATCCATTTGTTGGCGCAACGCAAAGGCTGGTCCTATCACATTTATCCTTTGGCGATCGGACTTGCTTGCTGGGGAGCCTGGGCGCTTGCCGCGCTTCCGAGATGGCGCGTTGTCGCCTGCCTCACCGCGATTGCGGCAATCCTGGTTTGGCGCGTCCCGAATTCAGCTTATCGGATGGAGCGCGATCCTATCCTGCAGGCCACTGCGGCGATGCAGTCTGCCCTGGAGAACCATCTGCCCCGCGGGGCACGCGTGCAGATGCTTGATGCGGACAACGGCGCCTTTCTCGCCATGGCGCGTGCCGGAATGCGGCAGGCGACGGCGCACATCCAGTGGTTCTCTCTGCTGGTTGGGAAGCATCCTCCGCGCCGGGAATTCCTGGACGCGATCGAAGGTGATCCGCCTGCCGCTGTGCTCCTCACCAACGCCGAATGGCCGATATGGCCGGGATTTCAGGCAGCAGACGATTGGCCGGAGCTCAACGCGTTTCTCTCTTCACAATACGACGTGACTGCGACGGGTCATCACGACTACATCGAATGGCGGTTCTATCTCAGGAGAGGCCGACCAAAGCGCACGCAAACTCCCCGGCCTAATGGGTGACCGGGCCCGGCGCCTGCAGCACTTGGCGACAGGCGGCTGGCAGCTCGGAAAGTTTGGGGCCGGCGTGAGGCCGCGACGGGCCGAGATGCGCGCTCGTATGCTGCACGCGGCCGGTGAACCAATGGTCGAGCTCCTTCCCGCAGCCGTCTGCGGCCGGGCGCGGCGGTTGCGGCTTGCATTCCGGATCCTCCGGCGGGCAATTGAGGCGGACATGGAAATGATAGTCGTGGCCCCACCACGGCTGCACCTTGCCCAGCCAGCCATGGTCTTGGTCCGCTTCCCGGCACATTGCCTTTTTGATCGCCGGTTTGACGAATATGCGCGCCACTTCCGGATCCTCGGCCGCGGCCTTGAGCAGCGCGAAGTGCGCCGGCGTCCATACTTTCGGGTCGACGTCCTTGCCGTCTTCCGTCACGACGACGGTGGACATCATCTCTTCCCGTTCCTGCCGGGTAAGCTCGCGGTCGGGCATGGGTGTGAACCAGATATCGGCGTCGAGCCCGACCTGATGGCTGGCATGGCCAGCGCGCAGGGGGCCGCCGCGCGGCTGCGACATGTCGCCGACGAGGAGCCCGTGCCAGCCGGTCTTCGGCGCCTGGTCGGCTAATCGTTCCAAAAACCGGACCAGATTGGGATGCCCCCAGTTGCGGTTGCGCGATACGCGCATCACTTGCCAGGTCTTGCCGGTGAGCGGCAAGGCGACGCCGCCGGCTAGGCAGCCTTTGGAATAGAACCCGATGCTGTGCGCTTCCATCGCCGCGGGTTCCGCTTTGCGTCCAAACAGCTCACGCGCCAGGATATGCGGGTCGTCGGGCTTGGCGAGCGGCGGCAGCGGCTCAGGATTGAGGGTGCCCTTATCCTGCGCACTCGCCGTCGCGCTCGCAAATAACACGAGCGCGCTCAGCGAGGCGAGGCACCGGCCCACGGCGCGCCCGCTCACACCCTTGGGGGCCCGTACATTGCGTCCAGTGTGATCAGATCCGGTCACGCGTTGACCCTCCCGAGTAGTCGATGCCGTTCCAATCGGCACACCTGCCGCTTTCAAGCCTATGTCGGGGAGCACGTCAAATTGTCCAGGTGAGGAACTAAGGTACTCCGGTTGCATTTGTCTTTCGCCACGGAACCGGCCGCTCCGAGCCGTCCTGAGGGTGAGGAAACAACCAGGAGGCCTTCCAATGGCCACCGCAACGACCTACGGCACGCTGTCTACAACCGAGCACAGCTCGAATCTCCGCAAGGCCATCATTGCCTCGACAATCGGTACAACCATCGAATGGTATGACTTTTTCCTCTACGGCACGGCCGCCGGTCTGATATTCGGCAAACTTTACTTCCCCAACGAGGATCCGCTCACTGCAACGCTTGCTGCCTTCGGGACCTATTTCATCGGCTTTGTCGGCCGGCCGATCGGGGCCGCCATCTTTGGCCATTACGGTGATCGCATCGGCCGCAAGGCGACGCTGATCGCTACGCTCTTGTTGATGGGAATAGCAACCTTTCTCATCGCGTTCGTACCGACCTACGCAGAGATCGGGATCTGGGGTGCGGTCATCCTGACGATCCTGCGCATGATCCAAGGTATCGGCGTCGGAGGCGAGTGGGGCGGCTCGGTGCTGCTGGCAATGGAATGGTCGCGGCACCACGGCGAGCGGGGTCTGGTGGCTTCCTGGCCGCAATTCGGCGTGCCCTGCGGGCTGTTCCTCTCGAACCTTGCGGTACTTGCGTTCAGCTCATGGTCGGGCGATCAGTTCGCGATCTGGGGCTGGCGCATTCCGTTTGCGATATCGATCGTGCTGGTGGGGATCGGATTATGGATCCGCCTCGGTATTCTGGAGACCCCCGTGTTCCGGCAGCTGGTGGAGAACCAGAAAATCGAGCGCGCCCCCGTGCTGGAAGTGATCAAGAAGCAACCGAAGGAAATCATCCTTTCCGCGCTCCTGCGCATGGCCGAGCAGGCGCCGTTCTACATCTTCACCGCGTTTATTTTCGCTTATGCAGTGGGTACCCTCAAGATGTCGCGTGATCTGATCCTCGCGGCTGTGCTCACCGCGTCGTGCATGTCGTTCATCTCCATTCCGCTGTCCGGACACATCTCCGACCGCATTGGACGCAGGAACATGTACCTGATCGGGGCCGCATCCACTGGTTTGTTCGGGTTCCTGTATTTCGGAATGGTGGATACGGCCATTCCATCCGTGGTGTTCATCGCGATCGTGCTTTCGCTCATTCCGCACGACGTCCAATACGGCCCGCAGGCGGCGCTCATCGCGGAGGCGTTTACGCCCCGTTTGCGCTACAGCGGCTCTTCACTGGGTTATCAGCTCGCCTCCGTCATCGCCGGCGGACCGGCACCGCTGATCGCCACTGCATTGTTCGCGCATTATCACTCGGGCTACGCCATCTCGGTGTACATCCTTGCTTGCGCGGTGGTGAGCCTCGTCTCCGTAGCATTCATGCCAGATTACACTGGCCGGGATATTTCAGCGGAGTACGACGACTGAGGAAGCAACGCGGAAGCGTCCGTCAGCGCGCCCGACGACGATCCGGCAACGGAATCCGATCAGAACCAAGGACGAAAGGCGAACGCGCGCCCTGCGTCATAGCTGTACCTTGGGGCCGGCCGCGCCCTAACGTGGCGTTCTCGTGGCGCAGTCCGCCGGGCCTCGGGCGTTTTTACCTCGGCTTTCGTGGGCGTGACGTTGCTCTGCTCTACCGCGGGTGCCGGCCGTGCGGCTGCCACTGCGGTATCCGCTTCTGGGGCGGGAGGCACCCAGGGCACGTAGCTCACGACTGACTTGGGCGGAGGCTGATATGCGGCCACCCCGTGGTTTGCGACTACCGTTGGCTGCATTAACCAATACAGGCCGAAAGCGACGACCGCGTACAGCCCGAGAAAGGCTGAAAAGCCCGCTATCGCGCCAGGATCTGCAAATCGCGAACGCAACTCGAAGCCCCCCGTAAACGGCCCGAACGCCGAACATTCATTAGTCGCTCTCACCGGCGCGTCGGTTCAACGGCAGCATCCGGTAGCCCGATGCGTCCGGGCATGGTCCTAACCTGAGCTCGCATCTCGATCCGCTTGCGTGGGCTGCGGATTAGCCCGCGGCGCAAGCTCGGCTGGTATAAGGAGGCGATGGCGCCCACCCAGCATGGAACGTCCCTAGGCGCGGTTTTAGGCGCGCTCTTTTTGGCACTGCTGCTCGCCGCGCTCGATCAGACCATCGTGTCGACAGCACTTCCGACCATTGTCGGCGAGCTCGGCGGGCTCACGCATCTGTCCTGGGTGGTGACGGCCTACCTGTTGACCAGTACCGTCGCTGGCCCGTTCTACGGCAAGTTCGGCGATATCCATGGCCGCAAGATCGTGCTGCAGGCGGCCATCGTAGTTTTCCTGCTCGGCTCCGCCCTTTGCGGATTGGCGCAGAGCATGCTCGAGCTCATTCTGTTTCGAGCATTGCAAGGGATCGGCGGCGGCGGGCTGATCGTCACCACCATTGCCGTAATCGGGGACCTCATTCCCCCGCGCGAACGCGGGCGCTACCAGGGCTTGTTCGGAGCCGCGTTCGGTTTTGCCACCATCATTGGCCCGTTGCTCGGCGGGTTTTTTGTCGATCACCTGACATGGCGCTGGATATTCTACATCAACCTGCCCACCGGCCTGCTTGCCCTTTTCGTGATTGCCGTAGCGCTGCCCACGCCGAGCACGCACCGCCGGCATGAGATCGACTACGCCGGCGGAAGCCTGCTCACCCTGGCGCTCACCACCACCATCCTGCTCACCAGTCTCGGCGGCATAAGCTTCGCCTGGACCTCGCCCGTCATCCTGGGCCTGATCGGCGTGAGCATCATCAGCGCCGCAGCATTCGTCGCGGTCGAATGGCATGCCCGCGAGCCGATCCTGCCGATGAGCCTCTTTCG
>DATBYX010000541.1:0-3424 GCA_036513475.1 Xanthobacteraceae bacterium
ACGACCAGAAGAGCGCAGCTCCGATCGATGCGCTGCGATTGCGCGAGATGCTGAGATGACATCGACTGGGTAGGAATTACGCCGCGCTCGGGGTCAGGGTGCCTCCTTCATCCGGCACCAGCATGATGCGCTTACGGTAGCCACTGCGAGACCGCAGTCTTCTCCGATCCTGCCGAACGGGTATGGTCGATCTCGCCCATAAGATTTCGCAGCGTATCGGGAATACCGGCTCCGGTGACGGCTGAGAGCACCCGAGCTTTCATATGCGATTTGGGGCGGCGGTGCGCTCGCGCATTCCGCTCCATTGCACGGCACAGCCTCGCGGTCTGCTGGCCCAGTTGCTCCGGGGTCAATGCATCGGATTTGTTGAGCGCTACCACTTCGGGCTTGTCAGCAAGCCCATGGCCGTAGGCCTCGATCTCTGCGCGCACGGTGTTGTAGGCCGCGCCGGCATCCTCCGTGGTACCATCGACGAGGTGGAGGAGAACCCGGCAACGCTCGACGTGACCAAGAAATCGGTCGCCAAGACCGGAACCTTGATGCGCGCCCTCGATCAAGCCGGGGATATCCGCAAGCACGAACTCGCGGCCGTCGATCTCGACCACGCCGAGCTGCGGATGCAGGGTCGTAAAGGGGTAGTCCGCGATCTTCGGCTTGGCGGCGCTCACCGCCGCGAGCAAGGTCGATTTTCCCGCATTCGGCAGCCCGACGATTCCGGCATCCGCGATCAGCTTGAGGCGCAGGCGAATGGTTAGCTCTTGCCCGGCCTGCCCCGGATTGGCGTGGCGCGGCGCGCGATTGGTGGATGTCTTGAAATGGGCATTCCCGAACCCGCCGTTCCCGCCGCGCGCGAGCACAATCCGCTGGCCGGCATGGGTGAGATCGGCAAGCAGGGTCTCGCCGTCCTCTTCATAGATCTGCGTTCCCGCCGGTACTTTCAGTACCGCATTGGCACCGTTCGCACCGTGGCGGTCCTTGCCCATCCCGCCGCCGCCTTTCCCGGCCTTGAAATGCTGCTGATACCGGTAATCGATCAGCGTGTTGAGACCCTCCACGGCTTCGGCAATCACGTCGCCTCCCTTGCCGCCGTCGCCGCCGTTCGGTCCGCCGAATTCTATGAATTTCTCGCGCCGAAAGGAGACGCAGCCATTGCCGCCGTCACCGGAGCGAATGTAGACCTTGGCCTCATCGAGAAATTTCATAGGATTTGTCAATGCGGTCGGAACGGACCGAACGGGGAGCGCAGCGCCTGGAACCGCGGCGTTGATCTGATCGATGTAAAATTACAGGGTTATTCCGGCCATTAAACACAAATGCCCGGCACGCGCCGGGCACGATAAAAGGATGCAATCATCGGGAGGGGCCAAGGCGGGCCATGCCTCACTGATGCGGCCCAATAGGCCGCTCCCGACGCTGCCGTTCGCCAAGCTGCCGCTACGCCGCGACCCGAACGCTGCCGCGGCGATCATCGCGGCTAGAATAACCCGGGGGCATCGCACCTCCGTTCGGTTTTCGCACATCATGAGTTTGGTGAGTCTCCTGGTGCATGTCAATAGGTAACTGAGAGGCGCAGATCCTGAGTTCCACCAGAAAGTTTCAGCCCACCGCGCCTGTTTGGTCGCGGCGCAGGACGCTGCCCGGCAGCGCGTCGGTGTGGGCGGCATTCTCGACCACGATGGTACCATTGACGAGCACGGTCGTACGGGCTCCGCTCGGATACTGGTGCGGCTCCGTGTAGGTCGCACGGTCGCAAAAATCGCCGGGATCGAAGATCGTCAGGTCCGCACGATAACCTTGCCGCAAGAGACCGCGATCTTTCAGCTTGAGCGCGCGCGCTGCTGCGCCAGTCATCTTATGAACCGCGACCTCAAGTGAGAGAAGGCCGAGCTCGCGCACGTAGCGGCTGATGATGCGAGGAAACGTCCCGTAGAAGCGCGGATGCGGCAGGCCCTGGCTCACGGTGCCATAGGTGGCAACACAATTGCCGTCCGATCCGACAAGTGCCGTGGGCGAACGGACGATCGCGCGGATGTCGTCCTCGGAGATTGATGTGACGAGCACGCGCGTCGCCGCCTCGTCCTCGATCAGATAATCGGCCACCGTATCGATCGGATCCGCTCCGCGCTCCGCGGCGATCGCCGCGATAGTACGCCCGGCATAATGCGGCAGATGCGGAGAGATCGAGATCTGCACGCAGTCCCAGGACGGGATACGGCCCCAGTTGTTGAGGCCATCGCGCGCGATATCGGCGCGGATGCGCTCGCGTGTCTCGGCGAGCCGCAGGCGTTGGAGCATGGCTTCCACGCTGCCTGCTTGGACCCATTGCGGCATGAGGTTCTTCAGTGGGTTGCTGCCGGCGACATAAGGATAGGAGTCGCAATCCACGTCGAGGCCGCGGGCTTTGGCCTGCGCGATCATGTCGAGGGCGCGGGTGGACTTGCCCCAGTTGTCCACCCCGGAGCACTTGAGATGCACGATCTCGACGTGCACGCCGCACGTCTCCGCAACATCGATCGCTTCCGCGAGCGCCTCGACCACCTTGTTGGATTCGTCGCGCAGGTGCGTGAAATAACCCGCGTTGTAACGCTTGCGCACCCGGCAGAGCGCCATGATCTCGTCAGGCTCGGCATACGAGCCGGGCGCGGTGAAGAGGCCCGTGGACAGTCCGAGCGCGCCCGCGTCCAGCGCTTCTTCCAGCAGCGCAATCATCGCTGCGAGCTCACGCTGCGACGGCGGGCCCGGCTCCATGCCCATCGCCATCAGGCGAAGCGTATTATGCCCAACCAGCATTCCCGCATTGACCGCCGTCGCTGGGAAGCTGTCGAGATAATGTGAAAAGCTCGTCTCCTTGAACGGCAACCACGGCGCGCTCGGGCTCAGATAGTCGCGCAGGAGATCGACCTTGCCGGCGAGCGCCGGCGCCACCGAGAAGCCGCAGTGCCCGACGATCTCGGTCGTCACCCCCTGGCGCACCTTGCTCTCAGCCTTGGGATTGATCGGCAGCGTGAAGTCGGAATGGGTCTTGATGTCGATGAAGCCGGGCGCAACTGCGAGACCGCCCGCATCGATCACCTTTACGGCCTTCCCGTCGAGGCCCCTGGCGACCGCGGCGATGCGGCCGGAGCGGATTGCCACGTCTTCCTGCCTGCCGGGGGATCCAGTGCCGTCGAGCACCAGCCCGCCGCGAACGAGGATATCGTAGTCCATGCGAGAGTACGCACCGTCATTCGGCTATGGACGGTCGCAACCAGTGGTAGAGCAAAATTGACCCTCCCTGTAAACAACAGGAAATTTACAGGAGAATTTTCAGCCACAAGTTGAAGAGCTGAATCATGCGGGTGTACACACTCTCTGCTCCCCAAGTTCCGGTCCGGCCGGTCGTGACCTCGATAAAAACCGCTGCCATGGCACATACCCCGTCCCG
>DATBYX010000542.1:0-22146 GCA_036513475.1 Xanthobacteraceae bacterium
TTCTGGTCGAGGAGCACGTCGCAGCGGTGAGGGCGTCCGAGATCGTCGATGGCCAGGATCCGATCCGCAATATGCGCCATCGCATTTTCCCAGACAGCACCAAGCGCGTAATGATCGACAACCATCCAGTCGAAGCGCCGCGCGCTTAGCGCGTTCAGGCATTCCGCGGCATCTTCTTCTTCGCTGCACGCGTTCCCGGCGCGGGCCGGGAGCTTGACGGTCTCGAACCCTTGCACCCTCACCCAGGTGGCGAGATTGCCCTGGAGCTCTCTGCACACAAATGTCGTGTCATGTCTCGCAGCAGCAAGCGCGTGCGCGAGCGTCACGCAGCGGGCGACGTGCCCCGTGCCGATCTCCACCGAAGCATCGCTGCGGCACAAGATGCGCATCACGGAAGATCAGACGCGCGCCTGCGGGGAATCCGCGATCTGCAGCGCGGCGTAGAGACGCTCCGCATGCTCCCAGTCCTCCAGAGTGTCGATGTCCTGCACCCGATGCGGCGGAAGCACCAACGCGGCGGAGTGAGCTGCAAACACGGGCAGGCCCGTGCGGAACGCTTCGGCGCGTCCCCAGTAGAACGCGCCGGCATCATGATAGGCTTCCTCCAGGTCCTGTGTCCGCCGCTCTATCCATTGCGGAAAGAAGGGGGCCACGCCGCCGTCCGCGGCGACGCGAATGGCGCGCTGAACCGGAAATGAAAACCGAGCGGCCGAGAATGCGAAGCTCTTGCCGCTGCTGATCAGGAGCTCATAACCCCGGCGCAGATCGCAACGCGTTATGAGCGGCGCGGTGGGATAAATACAGCACGCCACGGTGGCCTGCATGCCGCGCCCGGCAATCCATTCCAAGGCGTGGGCCGTGACCTCGTTGGTGCCCGTGTGATCATCCGCGAGCTCTGCTGGACGGCGGAAGGGAGTTTCTGCGCCGAAGGCGCGCGCGACGGAGGCTATTTCCTCGTCATCGGTTGTCACGATGATGCGGGTGAACAGACCGCAATCGCGGGCGGCGGTGATCGGATAGGCGATAATCGGTTTGCCCGCGAACAGCCGGATATTCTTGCGCGGAATGCGTTTGCTTCCGCCTCTCGCCGGGATGACCGCAACAATCATAAGCTGCCTGATCCGGTGGATTTTGTGACTTGGCCAGTATATCAGCCTCTCACAACGCCGCCTCCGGAGCCGCAATGACCATTCGCCTGCATCGCGGCGATCTGCCTGACGTGTCCCATTACCGCACCAGTGCTGTGGCCATCGATACAGAGACGATGGGCCTTCAGCCGCATCGTGACAGGCTGTGCGTCGTGCAGCTCTCACCGGGCGACGGTTCCGCCGACGTGCTGCAGATACCGGCGGGAGCGGATACGGCGCCCAATCTGGCGAACATCCTGAGTGATCCCGCAATTCTCAAGATTTTTCATTTTGCCCGCTTCGATCTCGGCGCCCTCCAGAACGCTCTGGGCGTGATGGCTGGGCCGGTCTACTGCACCAAGATCGCATCGCGGCTCGCCCGCACCTACACCGATCGGCACGGCCTCAAGGATCTCGTCCGCGATCTCCTTGGCATCGATTTGACCAAACAGCAGCAGCTTTCCGATTGGGGCGCTGAGGCGCTCAGCGACGCGCAGCTGGCTTATGCAGCCTCGGACGTGCTGCACCTGCATGCCCTGCGGGATAAGCTCGATGCCATGCTGGCGCGCGAAGGGCGCACGGAGCTGGCGGCCGCCTGTTTCCGTTTCCTCCCCGACCGAGCCCGGCTCGATCTTGCGGGCTGGGCCGCCGAGGATATCTTTGCCCATTCTTAAGGCATTCTGGAAGCTGGCATTTTTGCGAGCTGCCGATCGGGACCATGCCGCGCCCGGGCCACATTTGGGGACGACTATCGTCCGCGGACAGGCTATGATCGCAAGGGGATTGCCTGATTCTCTATCTCGGCGGGATAGTGGGGGATACACGCTTGGCCGCTTTCTCCAACATCGAGCCGCAGACAGCGCGGGTCTTTGCCGGTGTGGGGCGCAACAGCGGCGAGCGCGCGTTCCGCGCGGCGGTGCGGCACAGCCGGCACATACGCTTGTTGCGAATCGGGATTCCGTGCGCGGTTGTTGTCACACTGGTGGTCGGAGTCGCAATCCCTGCCGTGCTCAAGCCGCTGCGTGTTTTATCGAAGCTGCCCGTCGATATCGGTTCCGTCGTCGTCTCCGGTACCAAGATCATGATGCAGCAGCCCCGTATCTCCGGGTTCACCCGCGATAACCATCGCTACGATTTGACCGCGCAAGCGGCCGGCCAGGATCTCAAAAACCCGGACATGGTCGAGCTGCAGGGGATTCACGCGACCATGGAGATGCAGGACGATGCGTCAGTCAAACTCACGGCGCAGAACGGCCTCTATAACAGCAAGACGGAGTTGCTGACGCTCACCAGCAATATCGTAGTCACCTCCACCAACGGGCAGGAGGCGCTACTGAGCGAGGCCGTGCTCGACACGCGCTCCGGCACTATCGTCTCTGAAAGTCCCGTCTATGTGAAAACGCCTACTGCGACCATCAACGCCAACCGCATGGAAGTTGCCGATAGCGGAGACCTCATGCGTTTCGAGCGCGGGGTAACCGTGATGCTGTTGCCGGACAGCGAGACGGCCGCCGCCCTCCCGCACTACGAGGCGCGCAGCCGATGAGGAGGTTTTGCCACCCAGGCGCGAGTGCCATCCTCATTGGCATGCTGATGTGTGCATCCGCCTTTGCGCAGCAGAAGAATCAGGGCCCGCCCAATGCGCTGCAAGGGTTTTCGCAAAACCGCGATGAGCCGGTAAAGATTCAGGCGGCATCGCTCGAGGTTCGCGAGAAGGAAAAGATCGCCACCTTCACCGGGGATGTGCAGGTGTTCCAGGGCGATACCGAGATGCGATGTAAATCCCTGGTCGTGCTCTACGATGAGGATCCGGCTGCACACGGCGTGAAGGCGGCAGAGCCCGGACCTGGAGGCCAGCGGCAAATTCGCCGGATCGAGGCCAAGGGGGGTGTGACCGTGATTCAGAAGGATCAAAACGCAACCGGGGATACTGCGATCTTCAATATGCGTGAGAATACGGTCACTCTCACCGGCAATGTGATCGTCACCCATGGGCAGGACATCCTGCGCGGTCAGCGGCTGGTGGTCGATTTGACGAGCGGCGTGACCAAGATCGATCAGGGCCGGGTCGAGGGGCTGTTCCAATCAAGTTCCCGCAACGCAGCGGAGAAGATCGGGCCGGCAGCACGGCCATGAGTCTACCAAGACATTGCGAGCCCCGTGCGGCCTCGGCATGGGTCAGGGCAATGGCCTCTCTGGCGGCCGTCTGCTCGAGTTGAACCAGGACGTTTGAGGCAAAGGCGTGCTCAATTTGCTCGCGTTCTTTCGCCCGCGCCGCCCGCCTCCGCGCAGACCAAACAGCGGCAATGGACGTTGGCCGGACGCGCCGCGGGCGGCTCCCGGGCGCAACGGACCGCTGGCCGCCCATGGCGCGAAGCAGGCCCCCGCACAGCGCATGGGGCGCGAGCAGCCGGCCGCTCGGCGGGAGCCGCAGCAGGGCTACCTTGCCGCGCACAGCCTGCAGAAAAGCTATGGCGGGCGCATGGTGGTAAATGGAGTGAGCCTTTACGTGCGTCGCGGTGAAGCCGTCGGTCTGCTCGGGCCCAATGGAGCGGGAAAAACCACGGCCTTCTACACCATCACCGGGCTGATCAAGGCCGACCGCGGGAAGATCGAGCTCGACGGTCACGATGTAACGCACCTTCCGATGTACCAGCGGGCGCGATTGGGCATCGGTTATCTTCCGCAGGAAGCGTCGATCTTTCGCGGCCTCAACGTCGAGGACAACATCCGCTCCGTGCTGGAAGTGGTCGAGCCCAATCGGCGCCGCCGCGAAGCCGACCTGCGCGCGCTGCTGGACGAATTCGAGATCGCGCGCCACCGCAAGACGCCCTCGATTGCGCTCTCCGGGGGCGAGCGTCGCCGCGTCGAGATTGCGCGCGCGCTTGCCAGCCGGCCAAGCTACATGCTCCTGGATGAGCCCTTTGCCGGCATTGATCCCAAAGCGGTCGTGGAAATCCAGCGGCTGGTCCGCCGTCTCACCACCCGCGGCATTGGGGTGCTGATTACGGATCACAATGTGCGCGAGACGCTGGCGCTCACCGATCGGTCCTACATCATCTATTCGGGGCAGGTGCTGATGGAGGGCCGCAAGGACGACATCGTCAACGACCCCGAAGTCCGCCGCCTCTATCTCGGCGAGGATTTCCAGGCCTAGGCCGCGGCACTATCCAGCGCAGCCGTGCCCGAAGGCGGCCGAGAGGGGCAGGCAAGGGCTGCATCCCAAGTCTTCCCCGTTATTAACGCCAGTCTTCCTCGTTATTAACGACAGGCGCAGAGAAGCCGTATACAGCGGCGCCGGAACCCGCTAAGCAAGAATCGGACCAAGAACGTTCCCGTTCGGGCGGCCCTGCGGCATGGCTGCCGTACACAAATACGGATGCAGTTGAGAGCGCGTGCGCAAATGGCGTTGACCCAAAGGCTAGAGCTCCGCCAGAGCCACGCGCTCGTGATGACGCCGCAGCTGATGCAGGCGATCAAGCTGCTGCAGCTCTCCAATCTGGATCTCACGGCGTATGTCGATGAAGAGCTGGAACGCAACCCATTGCTCGAGCGGACCGGCGAAGCTGGGCGCGAGGGCGATGGACCCGGCGCGTCCGGGATGCCTGCGCCGGAGGGGAGGCCCGACATCGCCAATGGGGCATTCGACGCCGCGCGCGTTGGCTCCAGCTCGCGCTCTGGCGGCGATGAGATCGCGCACTATTCGCCGGGGACATCATCGGAATGGGCCGGCGCAAGAGGGGCGAGCGCGGAGGACAACAATCTGGAGGCCTGGGTTTCCGCCCAGATGACGCTTACCGACCATCTCGCCGAGCAGCTCGCGCTCGCGATCACCGATCCGGCCCGCCGAATGATCGGGCAGTATCTAATCGATCTTGTCGACGAGGCGGGCTATCTCGCGGGCGACCTCGCGGTGGCCGCGGACAAGCTCGGTGCGTCCTTTGCCGAAATTGATGCGGTCCTTGCCATCCTGCAAACCTTCGACCCGGCGGGAGTTTGCGCCCGCAATCTAGCGGAATGTCTGGCCATTCAGCTCAAGGAGCGCAACCGTTTCGACCCCGCGATGCAGGCGCTGGTCGAGCATCTCGATCTGGTAGCGAAGCGCGAGGTTGCGGCCCTGCGCAAGATTTGCGGGGTGAGCGATGAAGACCTGACCGACATGATCGCTGAGATCCGCAGGCTCAATCCGAAGCCGGGTCTTGCATTCGGGTCGGTGGTCGTCCAGCCGGTAGTTCCCGACGTCTTTGTCCGACCCAGAGAGGATGGCGGATTTACCATTGAGCTCAACTCAGACACCCTGCCGAAGATCCTGGTAAACCAGCATTACCATGCGGAGGTCGTCAGGACTGCGAAGAGCGAGCATGACAAGGGTTATCTCGCCGACTGCCTGCAATCAGCAACATGGCTCGTGCGAGCGCTCGATCAGCGGGCAAAGACCATTCTTAAAGTAGCAACTGAAATCGTGCGACAGCAGGACGGCTTTTTTGCTCACGGCGTCCAGCATCTGCGGCCGCTCAACCTCAAGACCATAGCGGATGCAATCGGAATGCACGAGTCGACGGTCTCTCGCGTGACGGCAAACAAGTACATGGCCACGAACCGGGGCATCTTCGAGCTCAAATATTTCTTCACCTCGGCGATTGCAGCAGCGGGCGGCGGCGAGGCGCATTCGGCGGAAGCGGTGCGTTACCGAATCCGACAGCTGATCCAGGCGGAATCTCCCGAGGACGTCCTCTCCGACGAGACGATCGTGGAAAGGCTGCATGCCGCCGGCGTCGAGATTGCGCGGCGCACCGTGGCGAAATATCGTGAGGCCATGCGCATTCCTTCGTCGATGCAGCGCAAGCGGGAAAAGCGATCTGCGCTGTGCGCCCCATGACATGAGTAGCTTCCCAGGGCTGGCGATTTTTCCTGCTGCGCCCCGGCGTGCGGCAAGCGCCGACTGAGCGGAGACGGATATGGCGTTTCGCGTGTCGGGAAAGAATATCGATCTCGGCGAGGCACTGCGTTCGCGCATCAGCTCGCGGGTTTCCGAGGCGACCGCCAAATATTTCGACGGGGGTTTTTCCGGGCATGTGACCGTCGGAAAGGAAGCGTTCGGGTTTCGCACGGAATGCGTTATCCATCTCGATTCCGGCATTGTTCTGGAAGCCGACGCCTTCGCGCCAGATGCCTATGCCAGCGCGGATGAAGCGGCAATCCGCATGGAAAAAAGACTGCGCCGGTACAAACGCCGTCTCAAGGATCCGCGTTAAGCGGGTCCGCCGGACGTGGCCGGCGACGGGCATTGACGGGGTATCACGGGATACCTATCGTCCGCCGCCGCACGACGGGGGCCCGTTCAAGCGTCCCCCGATGCGTGGAAAAAGTTCATGGTGTTGACCGATCTCCTCGCGCCGAACGCCATCATTCCGGCGCTTAAAGTGAATAGCAAGAAACAGCTTCTGCAGGAGCTCGCGGCCAAGGCCGCCGCGCTCTGCGGACAGAGCGAACGTGCAATCCTGGAGATTCTGCAGCAGCGCGAGAAGCTCGGCTCGACCGGCGTGGGTAACGGCATCGCCATCCCCCACGGCAAGCTCTCCAAGCTCAACAAGTTGTTTGGTCTGTTTGCCCGCCTGGAGCGGCCGGTGGATTTCGAAGCACTCGACGGCCAGCCCGTCGATCTGGTGTTCCTGCTTCTCGCACCCGAAGCCGCCGGGGCCGATCACCTCAAGGCGCTCGCACGCGTGGCACGACTGTTGCGGGATGCGGACGTCACCCGCAAGCTGCGCGAATCACGCGACGTGGAGGCACTCTACGCCGTGCTCGCGATGCCGTCCGCAAGCGCAGCCTGAACGGACTGCACCGCCTGCGGCCCTTAATGCACGCTGACCGTCTCGAGCTCTTGGCTCCAGGCATTCGCAACCGCAGCCTCGCGGCTGTCGGTGAGCATGATCGGAGTACCGTCGGCGGCATGCAGGGCGTACAACAGTGTCCCCGGCGCAAGTTGCGGCGCCTGCGGGAATTGCCTCTGCACGTCCTCGGAGCGGATCGTCTTTAGATAGGCGATCTTGCCGTCTCCTAGAACCGCAAGCGCCTCGGGCGAAATGATATGTTGTCTGGAGGTGATGTCGTTGTTTGTCATGGCACTCGACTCCTTTGCCGTTAACGCGTCGAGCCCTGTTCGGGTTCACTCACTGTCACTGATGCTGATCGTCTTCACCACCCGCTCCGGCTCGGGGCGGGCGAGGTCGATCGACAACAGGCCGTTCTTCAAGTCCGCACTTAGAACCTCCATCCCGTCCGCCAACACGAAACAGCGCTGAAACTGACGCGCGGCGATGCCGCGATGGAGATATTGACGAGGCTTGTCGTCCTGCTGGCGACCGCGGATGACCAGTTGCTTCTCTTCAACCGTCACGTCGAGTTGATCGCGGGTGAAGCCCGCAACCGCCAACGTGATGCGCAGGCGCTCGGGTTGGCGGTCATCTCTGGCAACCCGCTCGATATTGTACGGCGGATACCCCTCGGCGGCCTTCGATACGCGATCGAGAGCGCGCTCGATTTCGTCGAATCCAAGCAGAAACGGGCTGGACAGGGACGGAACTCGGGACATGGTCTCAAAGCCCTCGGAAGCGACTTTGACGGGGCCCTTTCGGCACCCCTCAAAGGCCGTCCGGATCAGAGCGTTCCGGCCGGCCAGCCCCAATATGGGGGGCGCAGGTTAAGGCTTCAAGAATGGGAAAAGGGGCTCGAGCTGTGACAAACCAGGGTTAGTTGACCCGTTGGCCACGCCCACTCGCCCGGCCTCAACCCCGGAGCCTGAACAGCGCCATCGCGTTGGTTCTGCCGATGACTTTGCGCTCCGCCTCGCTGATCTCGGCATGATCGAACCAATCGGCGGCATCGCTGAAATCCTCGAACGGATAATCGACGGAAAACATGATGCGCTCGGCCCCGATCTCCGCAATCGCGTTGATCAGTGCGGGCGTACTGAAATGCCCTGACGTCGTAACAAAAAAGTTCTCGCGGACATAGTCAGCTACGCGTCTTTTGGCAGCGTATTTGTGCGGCGCCTGCATCCAATTGTTCCTGTTGTCGATCCGCCACAAATAGAATGACAGCCCCTCTCCCAGGTGACCAAGAATGATCTTCAGCCTGGGAAACTCATCGAACAACCCGCTGCCGATCAGGCGCAAAGCATGCAGCGAAGTTTCGGCCGCGAAGCTCCAGCTCGGCCCAAACAGCCAGGAATGCCCCTCATAGAGCGGCAGGACGCCCGCCATCGGCGGTCGCGGATGCAGGTAGAAGGGCACGTCCAGCTCGGCGACTGTGCGCCAGAACGAACGGTATTGCGGCAGGTCATAGTGAATGGGCGTGCGCGAATCGGGCGCCGGGGAATAGCCGTTCACCAGCGCGCCTCTAAATCCCAGATCCCGGACACAGCGTTTCAGCTCCGCTGCCGCGAGAGCGGGATCCTGCATCGGGAGCGCGGCAACAGCTACGAACCGATCCGGACGCTTGCCGACCTCCTGCGCCAGCGTATCGTTGGCCCGGCGCGCCAGCTCCGCCGCTTGTCTCGCATCTGCAATGCCCTGAATGGCCGGCGCATTGAGCGAGACGATCATGGTCTCGATGCCGCTTGCGTCCATGAGCCGAAGGCGCTGATCGTGGAAATCCAGCAAGCGGTACCGCAACTCGGGCCACACATGCGCACCGAAGGGCTGCGAATCCCCAAGCGTCGCCTCGATCGCAAAATGATCTTCGAGCGTGACCTTCCCTTGCATCCTTATGCTATCTTGGCCCAGCCGGGGGGAGGTTTCTTGCCGGGATGCATGGCGCCGCACTGCTTGCATGTGCGCGCAGTCGAGTCAGCGTAGAAGGATTCGTATAGCGGCGGCAGATCCCTCACCAGGTGTTGCACCTGCGCTTCGATCCTGTGGACGAGGGCTCCGCACGCGAAGCAATACCACTCGAACCCATCGACTTCGTTAGGGCGCGCGGCCTCGACGACGAGGCCGATCGAGCCCTGCGGACGCTGGGGCGAATGGCGTACATGCGCCGGCAGCAGAAACACCTCGCCCTCGCGGATCGGGACGTCGTAGAATTCACCGTTCTCGACCACCTTGAGCACCATGTTGCCCCTGAGCTGATAAAAGAACTCTTCCACGGGGTCATCGTGATAGTCGGTGCGCTCGTTCGGGCCGCCGACGACCTGCACGGTCATCTCGCCCTCTTCGAAAACTTTCTTGTTGCCGACCGGTGGCTTGAGCAGATGCTGGTTCGCCTCGATCCAGCTCTGGAAGTTGAATGCGTGCCGCCTTGCGTTCATCGCCTTTGCCGTGAGCATGGCACGCTCCTCCTCGTCTCTCCCCTGCCAGTCTTGCCGCTTTCCCGCCGGCGGGCAAGATGCGACATTGCATCAGTGCCACTTCGCTGAGGGGAGGACAGATTGCCCGTGATGTCCGGAAAGCGCGCTTTCCTTGATCTGCTCAAGCAGGAAGGCGTCGAGGTGATGTTCGGTAATCCCGGAACGACGGAATTGCCGCTCATGGATGCGTTCGCGACGGAAAACGAGCTCCGCTACATGCTGGGCCTGCAGGAGGCCACGGTCATGGCGATGGCGGATGGCTACGCGCAGGCCTCGGGGAAGCTTGGCGTGGTGAACCTGCATGTCGCGCCGGGTCTCGGCAACGCAATGGGCATGCTCTACGACGCGCAAAAGGCGGGCACGCCCATTCTGGTCACAGCCGGGCAGCACGAGCAAAGCTTCAACACCACCGAGCCCATCCTCTGGGCGGACCTGCCCACCATCGCGCGCCCGCTGGTAAAATGGGCCGCAGAAGTGCACCGGCTCGAGGATTTGCCGCGACTGGTTCACCGCGCAGTGAAGACCGCTCTCGCGCCCCCCACGGGACCCGTATTCCTCTCGCTTCCCGGCGATATCCTGCGGGCCGATGCCGATATCGATCTGCTTGCCCCCACACGCATCGCGCCACGCCTGCGCGGCGATCGCGACGCGGTGGAGGCCGCCGCCAAAATCCTGGCGAGCGCCGAAAGTCCCCTGATCATGGCCGGGGATGCCGTGGCGCAGAGCCGTGCCCATGCCGAGCTGGTCGAGCTCGCCGAGTTGCTGGGCGCCCCCGTGTACACGGAATTCGTGCCCAACACCGCATCGTTTCCCTCCTCGCATCCCTTGTTTCGGGGCTCCATGGTCCGACTTGCGCCGGAAGTCCGCAAGATTCTGGACCAGCATGATGTGCTGTTTTCGGTCGGCGCCGATCTTTTCACGCTCTCGCTGCCTTCTCCGATCGATCCGATGCCCCGCGACATCACCCTCATCCATCTCGACGTCGACGCGTGGGAGCTGGGCAAGAACTATGCGCCGGCTGTCGCCATCCTCGCCGACCCGAAAGGGACCTTGCCCGACATCACCGCTGCGGTACGAGACGCCATGACCAGCGGCGCGCGCGCGAGGGCGCGCGAACGGCTCGCGGCGACCAGCAAGGCCATTGCCGCCGAGCGCGAAGCGCTCAAGGCGAAGGCGCGTGCGCTCGCCGGCGCCACTCCTGTGCAGCCTCTCGCGCTTCTGCATGGGATTGCGGAGACACTGTCGGAAGATGCCATAGTCGTCGAGGAAGCGATTTCATCTGCCCCGGGCATTCGTCAGCTCATCCGCAGCAACGATCCGCAGAGCTATTTCGGATTGCGCGGGGGCGGCATCGGGTGGGGCTTGCCGGCGACCATGGGCGTGAAAGTTGCGTTGCCGGAGCGGCCGGTGGTCGGGCTCATCGGCGACGGCAGCGCGATGTATACCTGCCAAGGGCTTTGGACCGCCGCGCATTATCAGATCGATGCGGTGTTCGTGATCCTGAACAATACATCCTATCGCATCCTCAAGCAGCGCCTGCATGCTATGCGCGGCCTTGCCGAGCAGGCGGACAGCTATGTCGGGATGGAGCTCATCGACCCGAAAATCGATTTCGTGGGGCTCGCGCGTTCGCTCGGTATCAAGGCCGAGCGCGCGAGGACCGTTCACGATGCCACCGACCTCCTCAAAACCGCGCTCAATGACGGCGGCGCGACACTGATCGATGTGGAGCTCGACCGCGCCTTCAAGCCGATGTGAATGGGAAAGTCGAAGCCGCTGTCCTCATGGTGATGGGCGCACGTCGGCGGCCCCATTGTCCGGGGCGCGCTTCGAAGATACCGGGGCAAGCCGCACCGCAGTTCCCGCAGTGACCATCGGTCGTGAGCTGCCAGCCGGTGAGGTCATACCAGTCACGCTGAATCAACGCCGCGTGACAGAGATGACAATACGTGCTCTGCCCCTCGGGGTCATGGATGTTGCCGGTGTAGACGTAGCGGAGGGCCCGCTCCTGGGCGATGCGCCGCGCGAGGTGCAAGGTCGCCGGCGGGGTTGGGGGTGTGTCGCGCATCTTCCAGTCGGGATGAAAGGCGCTGAAGTGTAACGGGACATCTGCACCCAGATGTTCCACCACCCAGCGGCAGAGGGCATCAATTTCAGGAGCCGAATCGTTTTCGCCGGGGATCAGCAGCGTCGTGATCTCCAGCCAGACCGCAGTCTCGTGCTTCAGGTAGAGGAGGGTTTCAAGTACCGGCTCGAGCTTTCCGGTGCAGAGATTCTTGTAGAAGCTCTCGGTGAAGCCCTTCAGATCGATGTTAGCCGCATCCATGTGGCGGAACAGCTCGCGCCGCGGGTCGGCGCAGATGTAGCCTGCGCTTACCGCTACGGTTTTGATCCCGCGCGCACGGCAAGCCTGCGCGACGTCGACCGCGTACTCCAAAAAGATCACGGGATCGTTGTAGGTGAAGGCTACCGAGCGGCAGCCGTTTTCGACCGCAGCCTGCGCGATCGCCTCAGGTGAGGCGCGATCCTGCAGCCGATCGAGAGCGCGCGCTTTCGATATGTCCCAGTTCTGGCAGAACTTGCACGTGAGATTGCAGCCGGCAGTGCCGAACGAGAGGACCGGCGTCCCGGGCAGGAAATGGTTGAGCGGCTTTTTCTCTATCGGATCGATGCAGAAACCGGAGGAGCGGCCATAGGTAGTGAGCACGATCTGATCGTGGGCGCGTCCGCGCACGAAGCACAGCCCGCGTTGGCCTTCGTTGAGCCGGCAATAGCGCGGGCAGAGATCGCACTGAATGCGCCCATCTACGAGCGGATGCCAGTAGCGGCCCGGCAGCCCCTCGATGCTGTCTTGAACCATGGCGGCGGCCATCCAAGTCTATAAGCCACGCCTATAAGCGCCGATAACGCTGATGTGGGCATCCACTGTGAAGGGACAACGCGCAAGTCACCGAATGCATGCCGCAGGGGTCCGGCCGGCAGCAGTAGCTGGCTTGTTTTATGCCGCGGATCCGGCGCGGCTGCGGCAGGATGTCGACAGTTTGCTGGCCAGTCCCGCCTTTTTCTCGCATCGCCCCAAAGCGCTGATTGCTCCGCATGCGGGGTATGTCTATTCCGGGGCAACTGCCGGGAAAGCTTTTGCGCTGTTGCGCGGCGCCGGCGGCGACATCACGCGGGTCGTGGTGATCGGCCCGGCGCACTATGTTGCGCTGCGCGGGATTGCAATCCCGACGGTGGGCGCCTTCGAGACCCCGCTCGGCCCGGTCGAAGTCGACCGCGCCGCGCTCATGCAGCTTAACGACCTGCCCTTCGTGCGGGACAATGATGCCGCCCATGCTCCCGAGCATGCGCTAGAAGTGGAGCTTCCCTTCTTGCAGATGGCGCTCGGCCAATTTCGCTTGGTGCCGTTGGTCGTGGGCGAGGCGACACCCACGCAGGCGGCAGCAGCGCTCCAGCGCCTCTGGGGCGGTTCGGAGACCCTGGTGGTGATCAGTTCGGACCTGTCACACTACTATGACTATGAGACCGCCCGCCGGCTTGATGCCGCAACCGCCGGCATCATCGAGCGCGGCGAATGGCCGCAGCTCACTTCGGATAACGCATGCGGTTTTTTGGCTGTGGCTGGGCTGCTCACTGCGGCTGCGAATTGCGGCCTCAACGCGCGACGCCTTGCCTTGTGCAACTCGGGCGACACGGCCGGCGGCCGTGATCGTGTGGTTGGCTACGGAGCCTGGGCGTTTTAGGCACGTGCCTCCCCTTGTGGGCCTCCCGTCGCGCAAAAAAAGAGCACAGCGGCGGGAATAAATCGTAATGGGCGGGAGTCCAGACCGTTGCAGGCGCAAATGCGCCGGCAACCGCGGTCTTATCGGAGGGAGAAATGCTCGATCTTTCGCGTCGCGATTTTGTCGTATCCACCGGGCTGGCAGCCGCACTCGGGCTCAATGCGCGGCTCGTCGTGCCCGCATTTGCCCAGAAGACGCCGGACCCGACACCGGGATTCGTTCGCTACAAGGTCGGCTCCGCCGAGGTCACAGCGATTTATGACGGGATCTGGGAAAAGCCGCACGATCCGGCTTTCATCGCCAATGCTTCCGTCGATGATGTCAAGAACGCGATGACGAAGGCGGGATTGCCCGCCGATTTCGTCTCTATCCCGTTTACGGTGATCGTCGTGAAAAACGGGGGGAAGACCATCCTGTGCGACAGCGGCACCGGCGGCCAGGTGCAACCTACTGCCGGCCGGCTGATGACGAATATGAAGGCGGCTGGGATCGATCCGACCAAAATCGATACCATTCTCATCTCACACTTTCATCCAGACCACATTTTCGGGCTCATGGAAAAAGAGACCAACAAGCCCGTCTACCCCGATGTCGAGATCATCGTTTCGGACGCGGAGTACAAGTTCTGGACCGATCCGGCGGTGATCGATCGGCTGCCTGAGGCGAGAAAAGGATTGGCACGTCGCATCCAACAGGTCTTTCCGACCTGGAAGAACATGCGCCAGGTGGAAGGCGAGCCCGAGGTCGCGCCCGGTATCCGATTCGTGAGCTCCCCCGGCCATACCCCGGGCCATCGCGCATTCCATCTGTCATCCGGGTCGAGCCAACTCATGATCTCGAACGACACTGCCTATGTGCCGGCGCTCGTGGTGGCCCATCCCGAATGGCACGGCGCCTACGATCAGGATGCAAACCTGGCAGAAGCGTCCCGCCGCAGGCTGCTCGACCGTGTGGTCGCCGACAAATTGATGATCTGCGGCTACCATTTCCCGTTCCCGGCCGCAGGGCACATCCAGAAGGACGGCGCGGGCTACGCGCTCACTTTGATGAAGACCTGAACGGAGCGAGATCGTGATGAAACCGTCTGCATTTGCGCTGCTGCTTTCGAGCGTCATCGCGGGCGCGGCTTTCGCTACGAACGCGCTCGCCGTCGACACCATCACCTCGCGGGATGCGCCCGACCTCACCGCGGTTCGCGCCAAGATCAAGGCCAGGGACTTCAAAGGAGCATTGGCGGAGCTCACCCCGATGCTCACCACCTATCAGCACGCCGATGTCTATAATCTGATGGGCTTCGCTCTGCGCAAGACCGGAGATTATCAGCAGGCCTACACGTTCTATCGCAAGGCGCTCGATTTCGATCCCAACCACAAGGGAGCGCTCGAATACCTCGGTGAGCTCTACGTCGAAACCGGCCAGATCGATAAGGCGAAGCAAAACGTCGTGCGGTTGAAGGAGCTGTGCCCCTCCGGGTGCGAGGAGCTTGCGGATCTCGAAAAAGCCATCGGCGGCGGCAGTGCGAAGGTGAACTGAGAGTGCCGCCTGTCCAGATGAAGGAGGCGGCTGCGCTTGCCGGCCGCCTCCTCATTGCCGCGCTGTTCCTGCATGAGGCTTGGAGCAAGCTCACGGGCTATTCGGCGGCTGTCCTCTACGCGCAAGCATTCGGTGTGCCTGGCGCGATCATGCCGTTTGCAATCGCACTGGAGATAGGCTGCGCAGTTCTGATTCTGCTCGGCTACTACGCCCGTCCGGCTGCGCTCGGGCTCGCCGGCTTTTGCATAGCCACGGCCGTGCTGTTTCACATCAAGCTCGGCAATCGCAACGAGCTCCTGCATTTCGAGAAGGATCTGGCCATCGCGGGCGGGTTGCTCGTGCTGTTTGCGCACGGTGCCGGCCGCTGGGCGCTCGACGCGGGGCCATGGCGATCCTTGCATAGCGACGCCGATGCCATGCGAGCCCATGCGCCGTCTCTGCCCGGGCGCAGCCCGCGTTGATTAAGGCTAATAATCCGAACATCCGGCGGCCAATTTCTTGAAAATTCAGGCGTTCCGCGGGTCGAACCTTTCGGAGCAGGAAAGCGACTAACCCTTGAGCCTATTGGACCCGGCAGAATGGGTCTGCGTCGCGTCGGTAAACAAGGGGGCACCGTGCAGAACGAAAAACGACCCGGACAGGGTCCTGGCGTGCTTTCACGTCATCGGAATGCTTTGTTGGCGATGACCGCGAGCTTTGTCGTGCTCGCGGGCTTTTCCTCGAGCGCGGAAGCTTTCTTCTTCGACTGGCCGTGGAACGCATCGCGGCAACCCAGCGTCTCACGACGCAGCGCCCCGGTGCGCCAGTCCAAGCCTGCGCCGCTCGCCACGCAGCCACGGGAAAATCCGGCGACGGCATCGCGCGCGACTTCCAGCGGCACTGAAAAGGCAGCGGCGAAGGAGACCCCCGCCGAGCCCAGCGCCCGGGCAAAGGGAGTGCTCACGATTGCTGTTGCGGTCAACAAGCAGCAGCTGACCGTCTACTCCGATGGGGTGGCGGTTGCGCGAACCCGTGTCACTGTGGGCCATCAGACTCCGACCGGAGTGTTCAGCATCATCCAGAAGGACCGCTGGCACCGTTCCGCTTCCTCCGGCGACGCTCCCATGTATTACATGCAACAGATCACGCGCTCGGGCGTGGGGCTTTATCAGGCCACCCCGAATGCCTCGACACCGCAACGTTCCATCGCCATGCCGGAAGCGTTCGCCCGTCAATTGTGGGCAATGACCAAGACTGGCGTGCGTGTCGTCATCACCCCTGGCGAAGTTGCGCCCGCAGCGATTTCCAACGCGCGCTTGTTCGCGCGCAGGGTCGAGCCGGTCGAGCCAAAGCGTTCATCGGAGGAATCCGCCGGCAAGATCGTGGATTCCGCCCACAAGGCCTTGCGAGCCAAAGGGGCCGATCCCGCTCTGGACGCCATGGCCTACGCAGGCGGGAACCGCCGGCAAGCGCCCGCACCCTCTGCGGAACCCGCAACCTCTTCGGAAGTGGTGAAATCCGCCTACGACAGCTTCGACCTGTCGAAATCGCGCCGACCCCGATCAGGAGCTGCGGGAGTCTCCGAGGTCCGATCGCTCAATCCCGGCCCCATCTCGGTCTTCATCAGTCGCAAGGAAGGCAAGCTGTTCGTGCGCAAGGGCTTCGATGCCGTATTCAGCGCGCCCGTCACTTTCAGAGAGCCCGAGCGCCCGCTCGGAACGCATGTCTTCACGGCGCTGGACACCAATGACGACGACAGCATGCGCTGGAACGTGGTGACTGTGCCGACCGCGCCCGCGAAGCCGGCGAGCCGCAGCCGCTTCGGCGATCCGAGCGCCGAGCTCTTGTCCGTCGGAAGGCCATCGAGCGCCGCCGAAGCGCTGGAGCGCGTGAGCGTTCCGCCGGAAGCCAGCGAGCGCATCTCCGAGCTGCTCTCTGTAGGCGCTTCGGTGATCATCTCGGACCAGGGGTTGAGTCCCGAGACCGTCGCCGGCACGGACTTCATAGTCCTCACCCCTTGACGGTGAGCGCTCATCATGCAGCGGTCAGTAGTAGCCGGATGAGCGGCGCGCCGATCGATTGTGCTCCGCTCATGCTTGATGCGGGCGCGCCGCGATATCCGGGGATGCACCCGCATACCTGAGTCGGACATGACCGCGCAGAGAGGGCTCAACGTTATCCCTCGGACCGGGTGACCCATGCGCCTTGCAAGCTTCAGCGTAAATGAACGCAACAGCTACGGTGTAGTTACGAGTGCTGGCATCCTCGATCTCGGCCGCAGGCTGCCGAAATACCCGAGCCTGCTCGATGTCTTCCGCGCTCAAGCCCTCGCCGAAGCGCGCGCGGTCGCGAACGCCCCGGCGGATTACCAGATCAAAGATGTTGAAATGCTGCCGCCGATCGTGACGCCCGAGAAGAACATCTGCGTCGGCATCAATTATCCCGACCGCAGTGCGGAGTACAAGGATAACCGCGAGGCCCCGAAATACCCCAACCTGTTCTGCCGGTTTGCCACGTCCATTGTCGGAACCGAGCAGCCCATTGTGCGCCCGAAGGTCTCCGAGAAGTTCGACTACGAAGGAGAAGTGATCCTGGTGATCGGCAAAGAGGGGCGGCATGTCCCGCGGGAGAGCGCGCTCTCCTTCGTCGGCGGGCTGACCCTGGGCAACGAGGGCAGCGTGCGCGACTGGCTGCGGCACGGTACGCTCAACGTCACCCAGGGCAAGAATTTTGACCGCTCCGGCAGCGTCGGGCCATGGATCGTGACCACCGACGAGCTCGATCCGGCCAAGCCGCTGCATCTGATGACGCGTGTGAACGGCGAGCTGCGGCAGGAGGACAGCACCGACCGGTTGACCTGGGGCTTCGCGTGGTTGATCAACTACATCAGCACCTTTGCGACGCTCAGGCCCGGCGACCTGATCTGGACCGGGACGCCCACCGGAGCCGGCGTCCATCGCAATCCGTCAGTATGGCTCAAGCCGGGCGACGTGGTGGAGGTCGAAGTGCCGGAGATCGGCATTTTACGCAACCGGGTCGTGGACGAGACGTAGCCTGGATGATGCGTTGCGCCGCCCGATCGTGCTCCGCTCCCGCTCGACGCGCGCGCGCCGCGATCTCCGGGCATGCACCCGCATCGCTGGCGCTACAATTTGGTCCAGATTTACGCTAAATTGTTGCACAGTCGTGTTGCGTACAGGAGTGCGAGATGATGAGAACCGTGTTTCAGGAATGGAGGCGGGAATGCGAGGCGGTGCAGAGGGAGATGGACCGCCTGATCACGGCTGGACGGCCGCAATCAGCCGGCGAGCGTCAGGTCCGGGCGCTCCAGTTCACCGCGCTCATCGAGCGGCGTGACGCTGCCGCGCGCAATCTTCTCAGCACGACGCTCAAACGCGAGAAGGATAAGCCTGTCCCGTAAGCTGGCCAAAAGGCGCGCACCCACGACGAGCCGCCCGCGCAATTTCGCTAAAGTTGAGAGAGCATTCATCCGCGGTTGCCCACCCTACGAAAGGTCAGGCTGCCGCACCGGTTCGCGGCGCTTTTCGCGTCGACATGTACCAGTCGAAAATCTGCTCTCCCGTCCAGTAGAGCACTCCGTCGAAGCGGCGGGCATGATCGTAGATCGCCTCGAGATATTTGATGCGATGGGGTTGCCCGCTGATGTAGGGATGGATCGCCAGTGCCATGACCTTCGCGCGCTTGCTGCCCTCGGCATAAAGACGATCGAACTGATCGATGGCACGCTGCAGGAGATATTCGCTCTCATGATGTTGGACGATCATCATGGTGATGTCGTTGATCTCGACGGTATAAGGCAAGGTGACCAGCGGTCCCGTTGCGGTAGTGATCACGGTCGGCTCATCGTCGTACACCCAGTCGCCGATATATTTCACTCCCGCGCTGGCCAGGAGTTCCGGCGTTTCGAGTGTCTCGGTGAGGCCTGGTCCGAGCCACCCCAACGGCCGCTTTCCGCTGAAGCGCTCGAGGATATCCATGGAGCGTGCGATCATGCCGGCTTGGTCCCCGATCCCGTGGATCGGCATCTGATCGTAGGCGTGCCCCATGAACTCCCAGCCCAGATGCTTTGCCTGCTCGGCGACGCGCACATAGTCCTCGCAGGTGCGCGCGTTGAGCGCCAGGGTCGGCGTGATACCGAGTCGCTCGTAGAGCTCGAAGAAGCGCCAGGCGCCCACGCGCATGCCGTATTCGTGCCAGCTCCAGTGCGCCACGTCCGGAAGCAGAGAGGCGCCGGTCGGCGCGGGAATGACCTGACGGGGCATGGGGCGCCCTATGTCCCAGACCTCGTAATTGACGATTGTCCAGAGTACGAGCCGAGCACCATCCGGCAGCTTGAGTGCAGGCCGGTCGACAATTGCCGAGAACTCGCAGCGCTCGCGCGGCAGCATGGAACTGTTCATGAGTGCTCCACCCGGTTAGCGCCGCATGATAGTGCTGCGGGGCGCCGCGATCCATAACCGAGCATTGGCGCACTCTGGCGCTCGTGAGCACCCCATTGCAGAAGTGCGCAGAGAAGAAATGCGCAGACATGAGAGTGGGCGCAGCCATTCCACTGCCGCTCACTATCGCTATTTTTGCTGTGGCGTTTTGCCTCGCTGCGTGCCCATGGCTCTCGGGCGGGGTGACGATCCCGTGGGATGCGAAGTCGCAGTTCTTCCCCCCGGTGCAGTTCCTTGCGACCTCCATTGCGCGCGGCGAGTGGCCCTGGTGGACGCCCAATCTCTTTGCCGGCTGGCCGCTGATTACCGATCCGCAATCGCTGTTGTTCTCGCCGATTCATGTTCTCCTGGCCGCATCAAGCCCCGCTGTCGATATTCGGGCGTTCGACGCCGTGACATTCGTCTATTTGTTTCTCGGAGGTCTCGGCGTCCTCATGTTTTTTCACGACCGCGGCTGGCATCCTGCGGGCGGCATTGTTGCGGCCATGGCCTTCGCGCTCGGCGGCTCCGCCAGCGCGCGCATTCAGCACACCATCGAGATCGTCAGCCTCGCTTATCTGCCGCTCGCGCTCTGGCTAGTCGCGCGCGCGCTTGATCGCGCATCAGCGCCCACCGGTGTGGCGGCGGGCCTGCTCATTGGGTTGCTCGCTCTTGGCCGCGATCAGGTTGCGCTGCTCTCGCTCTATGTGATTGCCGCCTTCATTTTTACGCATTGGCTCACCGGACCCAATTGGCGCGCGCGCCTGCGTCTGAGTCTCACGGCGGTAACCGCGGCCGCGGTCACGGCGGCCTGCATTGCCGTTCTTCCTGTCATTCAAACCGTCCTCCTCGCAGCGGCCTCGAACCGACCGCACATCGGCTACGAGTCGGCTGCCGCCGGCTCGCTCCATCCCGTGCATTTCCTCCAGCTCGTGTTCGCCGATCTCTACGGGGCCATGCGCTCCAATGAACACTATTGGGCGCCGCAGAGTCCGATCTGGGACGCGGCCTGGGGTTGGCCGGAGCTTTATCTCTCGCCGAACATGGGCCTCCTTTATGGCGGCGCGCTTACCTTTGCGGTGATCCTGGCATTCGGCCTCGTGCGCGGGCTCGCCTGGGCGCCCGAGATCCGCTTCTTCAGCATCGCCGCCGTCCTCGTTTTGCTCTACACGCTCGGCGGCTATACGCCGGCATTTCGCCTGATGTACGAGCTCCTGCCCGGGGTGTCGCTTTTTCGGCGCCCCGCAGATGGAAGCTTCGTCCTCGGCGCACTCCTCGCGGTGGTCGCGGGGTATCTGGTGCATCGTTGGCTCCAGGGCACGGTGCCACCGTCGTCGCGGCTCCAGTGCGCCCTCGATATGGCCTGTGCGCTCATCCTCGTTGGTGCCGCGCTTCTGCTTGCACGTTCCGTAGTCGGTGTCCGGCCTGCTCTTCTTCCGATCCTGACCGCCGTTATTTTCACTTGCGCGGGTATCGCGGTGCTGGTGATGGCGCAACGAGCGAACGCACATCATCCTCTCGCTGCCGTCGCGCTCATCACCGGCTTGATGACTGCCGACCTCGGCTGGAACAACGCTCCCCATGTCTCAACCGCGTTGCCGCCCGCGCGGTTCGACGCGCTGCGCCAGGATACCGGCAATGCGACGGTGCAGCTGATCAGGTCGCGGCTCGCCGCTGCGGCGGCATCGGATCGGCGCGACCGCGTCGAGCTCATCGGTATCGATTATCACTGGCCGAATCTCCCGCTCGCCCAGGACTTCGACGGGGTCTTCGGTCACAACCCGCTGCGGCTGCACTCCTTCTATGAGGCGACTCACGTCGGCGACACCGTCGCGCTCGCCTCCCAGCGCACCTTTTCTCCGCTTTACCCCTCCTACCATTCGGCATTTGCGGATCTTCTCGGGCTACGGTTCATTGCAACCGGCGTGCCGGTCGAGGAAATCGACGGCTCTCTCAAGCCCAGCGATGTCATCTTCATTGGGCGCACCAGCGACGCCTATCTCTACGAGAATCCGCGCGCACTGCCGCGCGTGATGTTGCTCACCCACTGGCGCAGGGCGGATTTCAATGAAGTCCTTCGTACCGGGTGGCCCGATCTCGATCCCAAGCGGACTGTCCTGTTAGAGCATGCACCCGCAGGATTGCCGCGGGTTGATGCCGCGGGCGAGAGCGGTGCCGCTCGCCTGCTGCACTACGGGAACACGGAGGTGGTGGTCGCAGTCGACGCTCCCATGCCGGCCATTCTTCTCCTCAACGACGTCTGGCATCCGTGGTGGCGGGCGAGCGTAGATGGAGTGCAAACTGAGATCCTGAAAGCCAATGCGATCTTCCGTGCCGTGGTGGTCCCATCCGGCGCCCATGTCGTGCGCTTTTCTTTCCACCCCTTCGTCGGCGCACTTCGAGAGTTGCTCGTAAAGCTTACCGGCCAATGATGTGGTGAATAACGAGACTCCGCAGGTGGGCAAAATCGTCTGCCGTGTTCTCTCCGCGTGGGCACGGCGCAACGCAGTCAAGCTTGCGTAGACTGCGTAAACGTCGATTTTGCCCACGCGGGAAGTGTGCCATGGCGCGCGCCTTTTGCCCACCCTGCGCTTTCGGCGGATGACGCTTGCGCTCATCCGCCCTACTTCGCGATAATTGCCGAAGGAGGGTGCTGCGATGACACGCACGACAGAGACCGCTGCCGAGCTTCTCGACAGCAAGAAAAAAATGCTCAGCGGAACCTATCTGCGCAACGCCTGGTACGTCGCCGCTTGGTCGGACGATCTCGCCGAAGGTCAATTGCTCGGCCGCACGATCCTGAAGGAGCCGATCGTGCTTTTCCGCAAGGCGGATGGAAATGTCGCGGCGTTGCAGGACCGCTGTCCGCATCGCTTTGCCCCTTTGCACATGGGCAAGGTCGTTGGCGGTGATCGTATCCAGTGTCCTTATCATGG
>DATBYX010000543.1:0-2863 GCA_036513475.1 Xanthobacteraceae bacterium
TTCAACTCGTACAAGGGACTGGTTGCACAGGGTGACATGGCGGACATGTCATGGGCTCCGGTGCTTCGCTGCTATGGCCGCAACAATCGTTCGGCGATGCTGCGGCTGCCGATGAACCGGTACTGTGTGGAAAACCGCGCCCCCGATATCAGCACGAACTTCTATTTGACGGCCGCCTTTTCCCTCGCCGCCGGCATGGAGGGGATCACCCGCGCTGCCGATCCTGGCGCACCGTGGAATGAGAACCTCTATGCGCTGGTGGAGGGCCGCGCCAGGAGCCCGGAAAAAATGCCCGAGCGATTGCCGCGGACTCTCATCGAGGCGCTTGATGCATTTGGTTCCGATCCCCTGATCGCAGAAACCTTCGGCGCGGAATTCCGCGACATCTATCTGCGGCAAAAGACCCGCGAATGGGAACGCGGCTTCTACAAGGTATCCGACGATGAACGGGCCGCCATGATGGAGTTCATCTGACGGCGCCAGCACGGTCGCGCCATGCAAACATCGGCCATTGCGCCCTTGACCAGAGTGCATACCTGAATCATGAGACTTGCCAAGGAAAGTCGAATTGAACTGGAAAAAGCGTCAGAGGCAGATTGAACAGCTTCGAGCGAAGCACGGCAACGATCGAAGCCTAGCCCGAGAATTCCCAGACCTGAAGGTTGAGCAGCGACCCGCGCCTTGTACGAACGGTATGCGGGGCAGCACAGCGCGTCGCATTCAGCCGCCAGGCATGAAGCGCTTCCCTGTCGGTCACAGCCACAAGCAGGGGCTGGAGCTGATTACGCCGGGCATGGACCTCCAATGGATGGGAGGCAAGAAGACCTGATATGAGAGCCGGCTCTTCTCCGCGTTCGTGAGAGTGACCAGCCCATATTCGGCACGGGCTGACCACTCGAGACTTGGACGCTGATATTCTTGCCCGCGTACGGTACGAGGTGATGCGAAACGCTGGAAGTGTCCGCCAACCGTGCGGCCTGTGGGCTCATGTCCTTGGGGCCGCACTCGTCCTGGCCGGCGCCAGCGCAAGCATGCCTGCTCAGGCTCAATCGACAGCCACGCCAACGCCGCCAGTAAGAGAGGTGAGCTCCACAGTCCTGGCGCTCGATCCCAGTCGCGGCAGCGGCGTCTATCCGGTATACGCGTCATCGGATCTTCAGGCGGGAAGTGCAGCCGATCGCCTGGCGCTTGTGGTCGTGCATGGCAGGTTGCGCAATGCCTCGGATTATTTCATCACGGGGACTCAACTGGCCGGAACAGCTGGAGCAAAAGCAGCAGGAGGAGGAAGTACGGCGACCGTCGTCGTTGCACCACAATTTTTGAATCAGGTGGATGTGACCGCACACAATCTCACCGATCGCTATCTCCGCTGGAGCAGGGATTGGGAGGCTGGCATGCCAGCACAGGGTCCCTCTCCGGCCAGCTCCTATGATGTTCTGGATGACCTCGTGGATAAGCTGTCCAGTACAGCGGCGTTTCCCGAGCTTGGAAGGATCGTATTCATTGGCCATGGCGGCGGTGCGCAAATGCTCGCTCGGTATGCCGCCGTGACAAGGTTGCGCTCCAGCCGCACGGTCAGCTTCATCATCGCGAATTCAGGGACGTATCTTTATCTCACGACGACACGCCCGGTGGCGGCCGCGGTGCCCTGCGCAGACGTCAATACATGGAAATACGGATTAAGGGACCCGCCGCGATATGTCGGCGCTCTCGACGCGATCGCCACAACTTTTGCGGCGCGGGATATCACGTTGTTGTTGGGAGGAGGCGACGTCAAGAGAGGCGGCGTGTTGGATCAATCGTGTGCGGCAGACGCGCAGGGGCGAAATCGGCTCGAACGCGGACAGTATTTCCTGGAGGCACTGACCGCGGGCAATCTTGCGCCACTGCTGCGACATGCGATCGTGCGCGGCGTTGGGCACAACGAAAGAGAAATGCTGTTCTCGAGAGAGGCGCGCGACGCAATCTTCGCGGCCCCGCGCTGAACGCAATTTTTGTGAGCGGCCGCGGACAATGTTGATCGAATAGCGGAGCGACTCCTGTCCTGGAACACCTTGCCCGTCCATCTCAGTTATTTCTGATGTCCGTTTTGGCCCCTTTTTCCGCCTCTTGTGCAAGCTTCACCCAACTCGCTTCCCTTTCCCGCAGGAATTCTCGTTCCTCGACTGTTTTGGCTGATTTAGCCAACTGGCGCGATTCTTCGGCGAAGCGCCGATATTCTGATGTCGAGAGTTCCATATCCGCAAAACCTCTGTGTCCGGTCGACATTCCAAAGACAGTCAGCCGACCTTTTCAGAGCTCTCTGCAAGTGGAGAATTCAAAAGCCCAATACGAGGAGTTCAAGCATGCCCATTGCTATCACCAGCAAGGGGAATGAGACGACATCGTAATCGAGCCAATGCAGCCGATGTACTTTCATGATTGTCCCCGGAGCGGGTCCGAATCAGTGTGAACGCTGATATGATAAGCCAACTTGTAAACCGTGCTTATTTTGTTTTTGATAAGCTCCCTTTTCTTGTTGCAGTGTGACTTGCTTGCAACTGTCATAGACTTGCGCCGAGCTCCCACGCCAAAAGTCTCTGGTGCTAAACTTCGGTAAATCGCGATCCCGGGCGAATTGCGGGCGGCGCGCTATGCGGATTTACGTGCCTTGATCGCGAGTGGCGCAACAACCCCGGGTACGTTTGGTTGGCAGGAATCCCTTGAGCTTGGCAGAGGCATAGGCACGGATATACCTTGTTCCCAGGAGAAGCGCCGCTGTGAGCTGAGGTGAAACACTATGCGAAAATTCTATCAGCCGGACCTAGCCGCCAATTTCGATAATCCGTTCGTGCGCGATGGGAACGACAAGCTTGTCCGCCGG
>DATBYX010000544.1:0-11260 GCA_036513475.1 Xanthobacteraceae bacterium
GCTGCGTCTCGACCGCCGTCCAAGAGCTATGCCACAACGGACGCCGGTTCCGCAATGGCCGCAACGCCCGACGAGCTTTTCCGTTTTCTCGACCGGCTTGGCATTGCGCACGCGACGGTCTTCCATCCTGCGCTGTTCACGGTCGAGCAGTCCCAGGCCTTGCGCGGCAAGGTGCCCGGAGCCCACAGCAAGAACCTGTTCCTGCGGGACAAGAAGGGCGCGCTCTTCCTCGTCAGCGCGCTCGAAGGGGCGGTCATCGAACTCAAATCCCTGCACCGGCAGGTGGGCGCGATCGGCCGGTTCTCGTTCGGCTCGGCGGAACTCATGGCCAAAACTCTAGGCGTAGAGCCAGGAGCGGTGACGCCCTTCGGCGCCCTCAATGACCGGGATCGCCGGGTGACCATCCTGCTCGATACAGACTTGATGCGGCATGGGACGGTCAACTTCCATCCCCTGCGGAACACCATGACGACCTCCATCGCATCTGCGGGGCTCATCAAGTTCCTGGAGGCAACCCGCCATTCCCCCCGTATCCTGCCGCTCGCGGGTAGCGCGGATAGTGCGCGAGTCGGTTTACGTTAGTGTAAGGGCGCGAGAGCCGGCCGAGGCGTATTCTCGATTGCAAACACCCCCCGCGACCCCATTTAATCCAGCGTGATCGGGGTGCGGGTGGTTCTGGGCCGCCTGCAATGGGGCCAGCGACCGGAACGTGGGTGGGGGTTCGCCTTGGTGCCGAGCTGGATGCGCAATTTCCGACGTTCGCTTGAGCGTCGATCCGGACAAGTCGAGAAGGACGAAGGACGAGACGCAATGACGATGTTACAGAGTGGCGGGGCGGCAGCTCCTGCGAGCGTTGTCAAGGACACGACCACCCAGACCTTCGTCAAGGACGTCATCGAAGAATCGAAACGCCAGCCGGTGCTGGTCGATTTCTGGGCGGAATGGTGCGGCCCCTGCAAACAGCTCGCCCCCGTGCTCGAAAAGGCGGTTCGCGCTGTCAAGGGCAAGGTCAAGCTAGTCAAGATGGATATCGATAAACATCCCTCCATCCCCGGCCAGCTCGGGATTCAATCGATCCCGGCGGTGTTCGCTTTCGTCAATGGGCAGCCGATCGACGGCTTCCTCGGCGCACTGCCGGAGGGCCAGATCACGGCTTTCATCGAGCGAGTGACCAAGGACCGCATCGGGGGTGAGGAAAAGGACCTCCTGAAAAGCGCCGACGATACGCTCGCGAAGGGGGACGCGGCGGGTGCCGCCGATCTCTACGCGAGGGTGCTGGCGCAGGATAGCGCCAATGTCGCCGCGCTTGCCGGGCTCGCGCGCAGCTACGTGCGCACCGGCGCCATCGAGCAGGCAAAACAAACGCTCTCGCTGGTGCCGGAAGCCAAGCACAATGACGCTGCAGTCGCCGCCGCGCGCGCCGCGCTCGAAGTTGCGGAGCAAGCAAAATCAGTAGGTCCCATCTCGGAGCTGGAACAGAAGGTTGCAGCCAATCCCCTCGATCACCAGGGGCGCTTTGATCTCGCGGTCGCCTTGAACAGCAAGGGGCGCCGTGCGGAAGCGGTCGATCATCTGCTCGAAATCGTCAAACGCGACCGCAAATGGAATGACGATGGCGCGCGCAAGCAGCTGGTCCAATTCTTCGAGGCGTGGGGTCCGACCGACGAGGCGACCGTGAATGGACGCAAGCGGCTGTCGTCGATCCTGTTCTCGTGAGGAGAGCAACAACATCAGCGCGGCGAGCCTCCGCAGGGAGAGCGACCATGCCCATGAATGTCGTTTACGCAAACCCGGGCGACCTCCCTGCTACAATTCCGGTATTCCCCTTGGCCGGCGCATTGCTGCTGCCGCGCGGGCAACTGCCGCTCAACATATTCGAGCCGCGCTATCTCGCCATGATCGATGACGCGTTCCGTTCAGGGCAGCGCCTGCTCGGCATGATTCAGCCGGACGCAGCGCACCCCGGTTCCGAGCACAGGCCCAATCTATACAAAATCGGCTGTGTCGGACGAATTACCCAGCTCGCCGAAACCGGAGACGGCCGCTATCTCCTCCAGCTCACCGGCATCGCCCGCTTCCGTATCGAGGAGGAAATCAGCACCACGACGGCGTACCGCCAGTGCCGCGTAAGCTACGATTCGTTCATCGACGATTTCACCGCGCGCAAGGGCGAGGATGCCGTCGATCGCGACCGCGTGCTGCGCGCGCTCTCCGATTTTCTCAAGGCGAACGATCTCAAGGCCGATTGGGATGGGATCAAGAGCGCGCCCAATGAGGCACTGGTCAATGCACTCGCGATGATGTGTCCCTACAGCAGCGCCGAGAAGCAGGCGCTCCTCGAGGCCCCCGATCTCAAGACCCGCGCCGAGATCCTCGTTGCGGTGACCGAGATTGAGCTGGCGAAGAAAACCACCGGCGGCGAAACGCCGCTGCAATGAGCGCGCTCGGTTAGCTTGCGGTCCCGTATCGCTTGCAAGCATTTGCTATGAGAGAGTGAATGGCCAAGGAAGAACTGCTGGAATTCGATGGCACCGTTACCGAGGTGCTCCCCGACGGGAACTACCGGGTGAAGCTCGATAACGATCATGAGCTGCTCGCCTATATCTCCGGTAAGATGCGGAAATTTCGCATCCGTACGGGAGTAGGCGACCGGGTCGTTGTGGAAGTTTCGCCTTACGATCTCAGCCGGGGACGCATTAACTTTCGTCACAAGGAACGTGCGGCTGGTCCGGCGCCCGCGCAGCCTGGTACCTTCCGTCGCCGCTGAGCGCGGATGATCCCCGTCACGTTCGTGCAGCAGCCAAGGCGTGGATGGCCGGGCCAACCGCCCGGCCGTGACGTTCGAGAGAGTTCAATGCTCGTAGTTAAACCGTAGAAGACCGTTCTTCAGGAGTCCCATCATGACCGCGCCCCCTCCCGATCGCCCCCCCGGCAGCGTTGATCCGAAACTCCTGGAAATTCTAGTCTGCCCCGTGACCAAAGGCCCGCTGGAGTATGACGTTGAAAAGCAGGAGCTGATCTCGCGCTCCGCCAAGCTGGCCTATCCCATTCGCGGCGGCATTCCGATCATGCTGCCGGAAGAGGCGCGCCGCCTGGATTAGATTCAACTCATGCCCTCAGATAGTCGGGCGGTTAGCGAAGCGTAATCCGCCGAACCCGCCCACTGTGAGGAACGACGGAGCAGAATCATGATCAAGATCTGGGGGCGCAACACCTCGGTGAATGTGCAGAAAGTCATGTGGGCGACCGGCGAGCTCGATCTGCCGCACGAGCGCGTCGATGTGGGCGGCTCGTTCGGGAAGAACAAGGAACCGGCTTACCTCGCCATGAACCCCAATGGGCTGGTGCCCACGTTGGAGGAAGATGGCTTCTTCCTGTGGGAATCGAATTCGATCGTGCGCTATCTCGCCGCCAAGTACGGTCCCGGCAAGCTGGAGCCCTCGGATTTGCACGAGCGCGCACGCGCCAGCAGCTGGATGGATTGGCAGCTCTCAGTCGCAGCTCCCGCAATATTCGGGATGTTCTGGGGGCTCATTCGCACGCCGCCGGAGAAGCGGGACCATGCCGCCATCGACGCATCACGGGACAAAACAACTGCCGCAATGAAGATTCTCGATGCGCAGCTTGCGAAGACCACCTTCGTCGCCGGCAACTCATTGTCCATGGGCGACATCCCCGTCGCGCTCATGGCCTATCGCTTCCGCCGGCTGGTGCCTGAGCGATCCGGACTCGACAACCTGGAGCGCTGGTTCAGCGGCATCGAGCAGCGCCCCGCTTTCAAGGAGCACGTGCTCGCGGTCCCCTTCGTCTAAGTCCCTTACAGCCGCTCGCCCCGCAACAGCTTCGGCACTTCGCCCAGAAGACCCGCCGCCTCGCGGATGAACACCCGCTTGAGCGCCGGGAAACGATCGACTAGGCCCAGGCCCACATCGCGCGCCAGCCGCAGCACATCCGAGCGGTTCGAGAACAGCCGGTTAAGGCCATCGGTTGCGACCCCCATAGCCATGGTATCGAAGCGCCGCCAGCGCTGATACCGCGCGAGCACAGCGAGTGAGCCGGGATCAAGCCCCAACCGGGCGGCATCGACTATCACTTCGGCAAGTGCGGCCACATCCTTGAGGCCCATATTGAGGCCTTGTCCTGCGATGGGGTGGATGACGTGGGCGGCATCGCCGACAAGTGCGAGCCGTTCGGCGATGAAGGAGCGTGCCACCCAAATTCCCAACGGATGAACATGGGGCCGGCCGATGACTTCAATCTCCCCAAGACGAAGTCCGAAGCGCTGCTCAAGCTCGGCATGAAAGTCACGCGCGGGCAAGCTCGCGATGCGTTCGGCCTCTTGCGTTTGTTCGGTCCACACAATGGAAGATCGCCTTCCCACCAGCGGCAGGATTGCGAACGGACCAGCCGGCAAGAAATGTTCCTCCGCACGGCCGCCGTGGTCGCGCTCATGCGCCACGGTGGCGACGATGGCGGACTGTCCGTAAGACCAGCCGTACATGGCGATCCCTGCGCGTTCGCGAATGGCGGAACGCGCGCCGTCGGCGGCCGCCAAAAGTGCTGGCGACAGCCGCGCGCCATCGGCAAGCTCGACCTCCACGTGGCGGACAAGGTCAGGCTCCGCATTCTCTGCCTTTTCGCCGGAGCGCTTGCGCCCGCTTCCATTCTGGCCCCACTCCGCGCCGGCAAAGCCGGGCGTTGGTCGCGCCGACGCGGGAGCGCAGTCGCGGACCGCAAACGGGTAGAGCGATATGCCGTCATTGCGCGCCTGCTCGACGAGCGCAGCGATGAGCGGGCGGTTCTCGACCATGTGGGCAAACGGTTCGCCGGGTTCCACATCTTCGGCGAACGTGAGAAATGTCGGGCGGACCGCGTCGTCGAGCCGGCTGTCCGTGACCACCATGTCCGCAATCGGTTGCGATGGGACCTTCGCCCAGACTCCGATCGTCTCGAACAGTCGCCGGACCGCCGCGACAATGGCGGTCGCGCGACCGTTTGCCGTTTCACGCCCGAGTGCCGGATCGGCGATTGCGACCGAAAAGGAAGCGCCAAGGCTCTGGCGCAATACGACCCCCAAGGTGAGGCCGACAATGCCCGCACCTGCGACGAGCACATCCACCTTCTGGGAATCGTGCTGATCCGTGGCCACGCTCGCCTCCTGAATACGCGCATTATACCGTTGTCTTTTGCCCATATCCCCGGAAGATGTCCGTTTTCGCTAACTGGAACACGATTCATGTCGTCCGCCGTGCAGGATCTCTTGGCGACCCTCGACCTCGAACGGCTGGAGGTGAACCTTTTTCGCGGCCGTTCGCCGCAAGTGGGCTGGCAGCGCGTGTTCGGCGGCCAAGTCATAGGACAGGCGCTGGTCGCGGCCTGCCGGACAGTCGATGTGGCCGGCCGGCCGCCGCACTCGCTGCATGCGTATTTTCTCCTCGGCGGCGACCCCGAAGTGCCGATCGTCTACGAGGTCGATCGCATCCGTGACGGCAAGAGTTTCACCACCAGGCGTGTCGTCGCCATCCAGCACGGGCGGGCGATCTTGACCTCTTCAGTGTCATTCCATCGCGATGAGCCCGGCATGAGTCATCAGGCCGAGATGCCGTCGGTGGCGCGGCCCGATCAGCTGCCGAGCGAGGCGGAGATCAAGGAACGCGTGCTGCCGATCATGCCCGATCCCGTGCGCCGCTACTATGAGCGCGAACGCCCCATCGAATTGCGCCCCGTCGAATTCGATCGCTATCTCGGCAAGAAGATCGATGGCGGCCGCTTCCACGTTTGGATCCGCGCGACGGGGAAGCTCCCGGATGAGCCAGCAATCCATCAGTGTGTGCTCGCCTATGCTTCCGACATGATGCTCCTCGATTCCGCATTGATCCCGCACGGCCGCACCGTCTTTGAAAAATCGATCATGGCGGCGAGTCTTGATCACGCGTTGTGGTTTCACCGGCCTTTTCGTGCGGATGAATGGCTGCTGTATGCGCAGGACAGTCCAAATCTCTTTGGCGCGCGCGGCTTTTCGCGCGGTCTCATTTTCGCCTGCGACGGCACGCTGGTGGCCTCGGTCGCTCAGGAAGGGTTGCTGCGGGAGCGGCGGTAACACGCCGGCATATCCCGGGCGCCGTGCAGCATGGGCGAAGTCGTAGCCCGGATGTAGCGTGAGCGACACCCGGACAATGTCCTCCGCGGATTGCGCAACCGCAATTCGGGCTGCGCAGATACGCTGGCGCCAGACTTGCCCACAGATGATCGTGCCCCGCGCAGAATCGCGGCTTAATTTTTATCGCAGGCACCGATAATGTACCCGTGCTTGGACCATGGGGCGAACTCCGCCGCCGAGACCTATGCCGGATACACGCGACAGGACGCATTCATGAAACTGGTCATTGCCATCATCAAGCCGTTCAAGTTGGACGAGGTCCGCGATGCGCTGGTCGCCGTCGGCGTGCACGGAATGACCGCGAGCGAGGTCAAGGGCTATGGCCGCCAAAAGGGCCACACCGAGATTTACCGCGGCGCCGAATACGCCGTGAATTTTCTTCCGAAAATCCGCGTCGAGGTCGCGGTGCCTGCGGACCGGGTGGATGCAGTGGTCGAAGCCATTATCGGGGCCGCTAAAACCGGCCAGATCGGCGACGGCAAGATCTTCGTCACTCCCATCGACCAGGCGATACGCATCAGGACGGGCGAGACTGACGAAGACGCTCTTTAGAGCAGGTCGAGGGGGACATCATGAAAAGAGAAGCCACAATCGTCGCCGTGGGCGCGGCAATCACCGCCACGCTGAGTCTCACGCTCGCGCCTGCGCCGGCTTTCGCGCAAGCTGCCGCGTCGAAGATCGATCCCGCCGATACCGCGTGGATGATGGCCGCAAGCGCGCTCGTCCTGATGATGACCATACCGGGACTGGCGCTGTTCTATTGCGGAATGGTCCGCAAGAAGAACGTGCTCGCGACCATGGCGCAGAGCGTGGCCTGCACCGGAATATGCTCGCTCCTGTGGTTTGCGTTCGGATACAGCCTGAGCTTCGTGGGCGAGGGGGCCTGGCTCGGCACCTTCGAGCGCGCATTCATGCGCGCGACCAGCATGGACGCGACCAGCGTGTTTGCGCCGTCGATCCCGGAAGTGCTGTTCATGTTCTATCAGATGACGTTTGCAATCATCACGGTGGCTCTGGTTGCGGGCTCGATCGCAGACCGCATGCGCTTCTCGGCTTTCGCCTGGTTCGCGGCCGGCTGGTTGATCTTCGTCTACGTGCCCATCGCGCACTGGGTCTGGGGCGGCGGCTTTCTTGCGAGAGCGGGCGTTCTCGATTTTGCCGGCGGCACCGTCGTTCACCTCAATGCGGGCGTTGCCGGGCTGGTTGCGGCTTGCGTTCTGGGCAAGCGCCACGGCTACGGCCACGATAATTTCGCACCCTTCGACCTCTCGCTGGCGGTGATCGGAACCGGTCTTCTCTGGGTGGGCTGGTTTGGGTTCAACGGCGGCTCGGCGCTCGGCGCCAACTCGCGCGCGGCCTTTGCAATCGTGGCAACGCATCTTGCGGCATCGACTGGCGCGCTGACCTGGATGTTCCTGGAATGGTGGACGCGGGGCAAACCATCGGTTCTGGGCATGATTTCCGGGGCTGTCGCTGGCCTCGGGACCATCACTCCGGCATCCGGTTTCATTTTGCCATGGGAGGCCATCGTGATCGGGTTCATAGCGGGGGCCGTCTGCTTCTGGGCCTGCACGTGGCTCAAGCTGCGCCTTGGCTATGACGACTCCCTCGACGTCTTCGGAGTTCACGGAGTGGGAGGCGCAACCGGAACACTGCTCACGGGAGTTTTTGCCGTGGCGGTCGTGTCTGCATCCCCCGATACAACGGGATTCTCCGGGCTCATCGAGGGCAATGCGCGCCAGATTCTGGTTCAGCTCTATGGAGTTGTTGCCGTCGCCATCTGGTCGGGTGTCGTCAGTTTCATTTTGCTCAAGGTGATCGGACTGCTGGTTCCGCTGAGGGTCAATCAGCAAAACGAGATCGAAGGGCTCGACCTCACCCAACACGGGGAAGCTTTGCAATAGCAGGAGCTCCTGTAGCGACTCTTCGGCGCGTGTATCGTCGGCGGAGCATTCGTGTCCCCGGCCGGGTGCCGATGGTTAATCGGGCCTTAACCTCGCGCCGAGTATGCTAAGGCAAGCTTGGTGCGGCGAGTGTTGACGCCGCTTCGTCAATGCTCATGACCGCCGTCGAACGCGTATCCGCAGCCTCGCCACTCCGGGCCGATCTAGGCCGCTCGCCCTTCGTGCGATTGCGCGAGCTGTTGGGGGACGAGCGGCCTGGTAAGCCCCCGATCAGTTTGGCCGTCGGCGAGCCGCAGCACCCCCTCCCTTCGTTCGTGGGCCCCGTGCTGGCCGCCCACATCGAAGAGTTCGGGCGCTATCCCATGAACAAGGGGCTCGACGAAATGTGCGAGGCCGCGGCCAGCTGGCTTGGCCGGCGTTTCAAGCTCCCGCGGCCGCTTGATCCTGCCGCTGAAGTTCTGGTCCTCAACGGCTCGCGTGAAGGGCTGTTCCTGGCTGCGATCGCCGCGGCGCGCTTCGTAGAAGCAAAGCGTTGCGTCCCGGCCATGCTGATCCCCAATCCCTTTTACGCCGCTTATTCAGCCGGCGCTGTCACCGCGGGATGCGAGCCGGTCTACCTCCCCGCCGTTGCCGCAACCGGGTTTCTTCCTGACCTTGATGCGCTCTCGGAGGAGCTGCTGGCACGGACGGTCGCCTTTTTCATCGCATCACCGGCAAACCCTCAGGGCGCAGTCGCTGATCTCGCTTACCTATCCCGCCTCGTCGGGCTCGCGCGCCGCTTCGGGTTTCTCGTGTTCAGCGATGAGTGCTACTCCGAAATCTATACCCGCAACGCACCGGCCGGCGTGCTCGAAGCCGCCGGACCGGATTTCGCCAATGTCGTGGAGTTCCAATCGCTTTCCAAGCGATCGAACCTTCCGGGATTGCGCATTGGTTTTGCCGCGGGCGATCGCCGGTTCCTCGCGCGCTTTCTTGAATTGCGTAACGTGGCCGCGCCGCAGGTGCCTACGCCGGCGCAACGGGTGGCCATTGCCGCTTACGGAGACGAGACGCACGTTGCGCAAAATCGCCGGCTCTACGCGGAAAAATTCGATCTCGCCGATCAGATCATAGGGAGCCGTTACGGCTATCGCCGCCCTGGCGGGGGGTTCTTTCTGTGGCTCGACGTCTCGGTGCATGGTAGCGACGAGGCGGTCACGCTGCGACTGTGGCGCGAGGCTGGTCTGCGGGTCGTTCCGGGCCGCTATCTCGCGCGCGAGCAGTCCGACGGCAGCAATCCGGGTTTCGGCTATATCCGGGTCGCCATCGTGCAGGATCGCGACACGACGGCGGAAGCGCTTCACCGCCTCGTGGCACTCCTCGGCTGATGGCACACATGGCAGCGATCGATCGCCGTTTGCGCCCACTGAATTTTCTGCCCGACGCCATGCGCGAAGCATTGCGGCGCAGACTGCGCGAGGTTGCAGGCATCGCTCTGCTCACAGCTGCGGTCCTTCTCGCTCTTGCGCTTGCGACCTGGTCTGTCCAGGACCCCAGTTTAAGCCACGCCACCAACGCTCCCGTACGCAACGTGCTCGGGGTTGGCGGGGCAATCGTGGCCGACCTTCTGATGCAGCTTTTCGGCCTGGCGACGATCGCTCTTGTTCTGGCAGCCGGGATTTGGGGTTGGCGGCTGGCCAGCCACCGGCGACTGAGCCGCGAACGCATGCGCGTGGCATTGTGGGCGCTTGGGGTGCCGCTGTGGGCGGCATGCGCCGCCACATGGCCGCGCAGTGCAGCCTGGCCGCTGCCGGGCGGGCTGGGCGGCGTTATTGGCGATTGGATGCTGGAACTGCCTGCGCTCGTTGCGGGGGGCACCCTGACCGGCCTGCCTAGATCAATCACGATGGTTGCCACCGGCATCGCTGCCGTCGCCTGCTTTGCATTGGTGGCAGGAGTCGGCCTGCATGCTTCTGCAGAAGCCTCAGACGACGAAGACGACGAGCCGCATACCTCCATTTCGCTTGGCTGGATTGCACACGGACTTCTCAGCCTGAAGGCGCGCGTGCAGCGGATGTTTGCGCAGCGTGTCCCGTTGCGAGCCGGCGAACCGGACGCTGCGGCCGTCGAGCGCAGAACTGAACCGCGTCTGGATGGCGGCCCCAGACGGGAACCGCAGATTGAAGCGAAAGAGGAATCCGAGCAGGACAGCGAGCCTGTCGGGGTTAGCGAGCGCAAGGCGCGCCCGACGAAGGCTCCAAAGCGCGCGAGCGGCGGTTACCTGCTGCCGCCAATCGAGCTCCTCGCCGCGCCAAAGGCGACGGGCCGCGCCGTGCTGAGCGCCGACGTGCTCGCTGCCAATGCCACTGCGCTCGAAGGGGTACTCGGCGATTTCGGTGTTCGCGGCGAGATCATCAACAGCCGGCCCGGCCCGGTGGTCACCCTTTACGAGCTCGAGCCGGCACCAGGCATAAAGTCCTCGCGCGTGATTGGCCTCGCGGACGATATCGCCCGTTCCATGAGCGCCCTTTCGGCGCGCGTTGCCGTGGTCGCGGGGCGCAATGCCATCGGGATCGAGCTGCCCAATCCCACGCGCGAGAAAGTGTATCTGCGGGAATTGCTCGCCAGCAACGACTACGCGGACAATCCGGCAAAGCTGCCGCTTTGTCTGGGAAAGACCATCGGTGGGGAGCCCGTCATCGTCGATCTCGCGCGCATGCCGCACCTCTTGATTGCGGGAACCACCGGTTCCGGCAAATCGGTCGCCATCAACACCATGATCCTGAGCCTGCTCTACCGGCTTCGGCCGGAGCAATGCCGGCTGATCATGGTCGATCCGAAGATGCTCGAGCTCTCGGTCTATGACGGCATTCCGCATCTGCTGACGCCGGTCGTCACCGACCCGAAGAAGGCCGTGGTCGCGCTCAAGTGGGCCGTGCGCGAGATGGAGGAGCGCTACAAGAAGATGTCGAAGCTCGGCGTGCGCAACATCGAGGGCTACAATGCGCGCGTGGTTGAGGCCAAGGGCAAGGGCGAGAAGCTCAGCCGCACCGTGCACACCGGCTACGACAAGGAGAGCGGCGAGGCGATCTACGAGGAGGAGCAGCTCGAGCTCGAGACGCTGCCCCACATCGTGGTCATCGTGGACGAGATGGCCGACCTGATGATGGTGGCCGGCAAGGACATCGAGGGCGCCGTGCAGCGGCTCGCCCAGATG